>CAVHMZ010000025.1:0-12135 GCA_963637225.1 Segatella hominis | reverse complement strand
GAAATCCAATAGCTGCACCGGCGGCATCGTCGGCAGGATCGCCGGCAAAGCCTCGGTAAGCGATTGCACGAACTTCGCCTGCGTCTCCTCGCCTGACGGACAGGGGTGCGGGGGGATAGCAGGGAAGGCCAGCTTCCAAACGGATTATGAGGACATCCAGATCTTGTACTGCTACAACGTCGGCCGGATCCTCGGCTGCGGATGCGCCGGCGGCATACTGGGGAACGGCTCCATCTGGATGGAAGGATGCATGAACATCGGGGATGTCTCCTCCACGTCAGGCGGCAACGCCGGCGGGATCATCGGAAAGGCGGTCAACACGGCGATGGTCCAATATTGCAACAACCACGGCGATGTCACCTCGACCGGTTCCGACCGGGATGCAACCGGTGTCGGAGGAATCGTCGGGACGATCAGGTACGACGGCGATCTGCAGGAGTTCCCCCAAGGGCCCGGAGCAATGGTGACAATCTGCGTGAACCTGGGAAACATCTCGGCTTCAGGCTCCGATGCCGGAGGAATCGTCGGGACGGTGTACAATTGCGCCCATATCATGTGCTACAACCTGGCCGGGAAGATATCGGCGGCATCGCATGCCGCAGGGATCGTGGGCAGCTTCCTGACCACAGAGACGCCGGTCCCGTCTGGGATCAAGATATGCAATCTCAGCCTCGCAGACAATGTGTCCACGACTTCGGACATCGCCGCTTCCGACTCAGACCTGTTCATCTGCCCCAACGGCAACCCGGTCGGTGGGAACGCCAGCAGCCAGGATCTGCCGCCGGGCTTCGTCGTTCCCGAGGTCATAGTCGTGAAGTCTCCGGAAGACATCCCGAAGATTGTATCGAGCGAAGGCTACGCCGCGACCCTTGTGATCCCTCAGCGGATAGCCGTAGAGGACATGACCTTCGTGTTCCCCGGCTGCTCCTTCACTGTGAGCAAAGCCAATTGCCATGCGGGGATACTGACGGTGTCCGCCAGCGAAGGGAAGCCCGAGCCGCAATCGGAATGCGTGCGCTACAAGATTTCGTTCGGCATCCTGGAGGATGCGGAAGTGCTCGTCGTCCTGGATGTCGACGTTCCGGACGGGACGGTGCCCGAAGTGCAGATCTTGGACAAATGGACATGGAAGGATGCCGAGATCGCATGGTACACACCCGAGTGCGTCGCTTTCCACACAAGCTTCGATGGAGAGGTCTATGTCTTTCTTCGCGCACCGACGGGCGAGGCCGAAGCATGAGATACAGCAAGGTCGTTCGAGGGATCTTCATCTCCAGGCCCAACCGCTTCATCGCTTTCTGCGAGATCGGCGGGAAGGCAGTAGAATGCCACGTGAAGAACACCGGCAGGTGCCGGGAGATCCTCGTCCCCGGCGCCAGGGTTGTCCTCTCGGAATCAGGCAATCCAGAAAGGAAGACGAAATTCGACCTCATCGCCGTCTGCAAGGGAGACAACCTGATCAACATCGATTCCCAGGCTCCGAACGCCGCTTTCGGCGAATTCCTGCACCGCACGGATATGTTCGGGCCGGAGCCGAGGATCTTCCCCGAGCACGTCCGCGGCGACTCCAGGTTCGACTTCTACGTCGAAGCCGGAGACAGGAGGATCTTCATCGAGGTCAAGGGCGTCACCCTTGAAGAGGGCGGCATCTGCAGGTTCCCGGACGCCCCGACGGAGCGCGGGCTCAAGCACCTTCGCGGTCTGGAGGAATGCGTGGAAGAAGGCTTCGAAGCCTACGTGGCGTTCGTCGTCCAGATGAAAGGGATGAAGAGGTTCGAGCCGAACCGCGCCACCGACCCTGCGTTCTCGGAAGAATTGGAAAGGGCCTGCGGGAAGGGGGTGGGCATCCTCGTCTACGATTGCGCCGTGGAAGAGGATTCCATGGAAGTGGACTCCCCGCTCCCCTTCGGGTTCGGTCACTCGTAATCTTCGTCCTCGGCGGGCTTCGTCTCGGGGGAGGCGAGGTCCTCCAGGGCCCTGACCATCTTCAGGTAGTCGTTCAGCGCCTTCTCCTGCTCGCCGATCATCTGGTGGACGAGGTAGACGTTCTTCATCGTCGGGTTGGCATCCATGAACCTGCCGCCTTCCGGCTCTTCCCTGATCATCCCGATGACCATGACCCTCATGCTCTTGGTCCCGGCACGGGCCTCCTCATAGCCGACCACGGCATCAAGTGCGGCCTCGCCGTATGCGGTGGCGGTGAGGTACTTCATGGCGGCCTCGGCGATCTCCGGATAGTACACGAAGTCCACGTTCTCGATGAGCTTCTGGAAATCGTGCCTGAGGATGGTCTGATAGTGGTGGTACCTCTTGATCTTGGATATCCCCACGTCGGCCACGAGCTCGGACGGGGAGTACATGTCCGCCATGTCCTTGATGACCGAATCCGAGACTATCCTGAACTTGCGCAGGCTCTTGCCGTTCGGGGTGATGACCATGTTCTTCCTGACGAGGTACATGTCCACGTCGGGCTGGATGAGGCGGTTGTACCTTATGATCCTCCTGGCCTCCTCTCTCTTGCGCCTGCTCTCCTTGTTGCTCGACACGATGGTGTCCAGGCAGACGACCACGACGACCAGAGATATCGTGTTGCAGAAGATGTTGTTCAGATAATCCTCTAAATCCCATATGTCCCCGAGCAGGACGCATACAAAGAACAGGACAAGGCTGGATACGAGGACGACCAGGACCGATTTCCATACGACGCTCATCCCGTAGGATTTCTCGACGGCGGAGGCGCGGACCTTCTTGAAGTCCGGGTCCAGAGCCTTGGCCTTCGCCTTGGCATTGTCTATATGGCCTGCCACCTTGCTGATATCAGGCATCTTCATCGGCAGCGCCTCCTATTATCCCGCGGATTATGCCCTGCGTCGTCTTCGCGTCGCAGACCGTGTTGACCATGTGGACCTCGCACCGAGACAGGTACTCCCTGAAGAACCCCCGCCTGATGCCCATGCGGATATCGTCGCGGATGAGCTGATGGGGGTTGCAGAGGTCGTGGGACTCCAGGTACTCCATGGCTTCCTCGGCCGACATCGCGTAGCTGGCCCGGCTGTCCTCCGGATCCCTTTTCAGGAATATGATGTGCCTCATCGATGTGCCGGTGATGACGGAATCGCTTCCGGACACCCATCTCACATTCCCTATCCCGCGGCCCTTGCTGTCGAACCTGACCTCCTTGACCAGGGGCTTGTACTGCTCCCAGACGTCTCCGATGTCCGCATCGATGTAGCAGTTCTTCTCCGACCCCGAGGCGAGCGGCCTGCGCTTCCCGAAGGAGACGAAATACCAATCGTCGGTGATCAGATGCGTGTTGGGCAGGGTCAGCAGCCCCCACGACTGCGTCGTCTTGCCGGTCTTGGAAGGAGCTATGAGCGTCACGCCGGCGCCGTCAACGTCCAGAACCGCCCCGTGGACGGAGTAGATGCCGTGGGACAGCTCCAGTATGTTGCCGGCCATGCCCAGCGCGATGCTCTTGATCCATCCGTAATAGTCGAAGTTGAAGAGATACATCGTCGAAGAAGGGACATCGTACTCCGCATGGAGGCCGGTGCCCGGGTCGTCGATGCAGAAGATCCTCGCATGGGCCCTGACGGAGTCGGACATATGGTAAAAGTTGTCGGTCCACATCTCGATGTAGTCGCGGCTCTCGGTGAAGAGCTCGACGCACACCCCGTCTATGTCGGCTTTGGACGAGAAGTATTTCATTCCGCTGCAGAGCCTCTGCAGCTCGGCGGACCTGGAGCGGTCCGCCTCGATGAGCCTGTATGCCATGTCTTTGCCTGCCTGTGATGGGATTACCGCTGCCCGGCAGGCTTCATGAGGCGTGAGGGGCTCATTCGGCCGCGCCGGCGGATGCCGCAGAGGAAATGGTGATGGGCTCCCCGGCGGCCGGTACTACGACCTGTATGCACTGGTTCCTTAAACCCCATTCGGCAATCGATTTCAGCACGGGCAGGACAGACTCGCCTTTGGCTGTGAGAGAATAGACGACCTTCAGCTTCCCGGAGGCATCGGCGGCGCGGTCTATCATGCGGTCCGCCTCCAGCTCCCTGAGCTGCTTGGAGAGGATGCGGGACGTGACCCCGCCTATGCTCTTCTCCAGCTCGGAGAACCTCATGGGGCCGTTCAGACAGAGCATGCAGAGTATAGTGCCCTTCCATCTCCCCTCGATGACGGACATGGCCGCATCGATGGCGCAGTTGTATCTGATGACCTTCTGATCCGCGTTCATGATATCATTCTGATGGTTGGTATCATTATGTAATTAGATATAAATATGCCGACTTGATTCGAGCATACCGATACTATGTCGAAGATCACAGCTATCATCGGATCGCCCAGGAAGAACGGGAACTGCGAGGCCATCGTCGGAAAGATGATCGAGTCCGCAGAAGCGGCCGGGAGCACCGTCGAGGTGTTCCGCATCAACGAGATCGACGCCAAGGGCTGCCAGGCCTGCATGGGATGCAAGAAGAAGTCCGGTATGTGCATCAGGAAGGACGCCATGGCCCCTGTCCTCGAGTCCTTCAAGAACGCGGACTCCGTCATCCTCGCCACCCCCGACTACTTCGGACAGCCCACCGCCCAGTTCAGGCTCTTCCAGGACAGGACATACGGGTTCATCGACGGGACCTTCCAGTGCACCTTCGCGCCCAAGAAGTTCGTGGCGGTCACCACCTGCGCCACCGGATACGACGGCGCCCTGAAGATCACCGAGGATGTCAAGGGAGTCATGGTGAACTATTTCAAGTGCGAAGCAATCGGCGACATCACCTATTCCGAGGCCCAGAACGGTCCTGCGAAGGACAACGCCGAAGTCATGGCGAAGGCCGCGGAGCTGGGCAAGAAGCTCTGAGCGTGATACAGATGGGAAAAAGCGCAGTGATATATGCCACCGGCATGACCAAGAACACGAAGAAGGTCGCGGAGTACATCGCCAAGAAGACGGGCTCCGACATATTCAACCTGAAGGAGATCACCCTCATCAACATGGAGGAGTACGACGCCATCGTGTTCGGGACCGGCATCCACGCCGGGAAGCCCTACAGGCCCCTGGTCGAGTTCCTCGAGAAGAACCAGGACAAGCTGGCCGGCAAGAAGCTGCACCTTTTCATCGAGTGCATGTACAACGGCGAGAAGGGCGACAAGCAGCGCGATGCGGTCGCCGAGGCGCTGGGCATCCACGACGCGGTCTACTTCAACAAGAAAGCCGAAGAGATGAACGACGCGGGGCTGCCTTCCGCAGTCGACGACTACATCGCAAGGCTGAACGCATGAGCGTCCCGCCGATCCTGCCGATATACGTCGTGCTGAACCTGATATCGTTCGGCGCGTTCGTATGGGACAAGCACAAGGCCCAGAAGGGCGCGTGGCGCACGCCTGAGAAGACGCTGCTGGCCACCGCCCTGTTCGGGCCCTTCGGCGCGGCCGCAGGGATGCAGCTCGCAAGGCACAAGACCAGGAAGCTGAAGTTCAAGCTGGTCTACGCGTTCCTCGCGCTGCACATAATCCTCATCGCCTGGTGGCTCATCCGCTGAGCCGCCGGGAAATCCTTTCCGGGGACGATCTCCCCGGTTCTCACAGTCCGTGCAGCTTGCGGACATCCGTCTCGATGCCGGGAGGCCCCAGGAGGACCACCCTGCTGTCGGCGCGCTCGTTGATGATCTCCATCCCCATGCGCTGACCGAGCTGATTAGAAAAGTCCCTGATCTCGCCGAACGACGGCATGCAGGACATGGACAGCCTCATCCTGGACCCGCCTACGAAGACGTATCCCTTGGGCTCTATAAGGTCGGGATCCGCGATGCGGTCCAGCCTCGCATAATCGTCCACCCATCCGAAGTTGACATCCTTGACAAGGGTGTGCCTGATCACCGTCCGGGTGCCGAGCGACGGGAGGATCTCCAGGGTCTTCATCAGCCTCTGCCAGCCCTCGGATATCTTGGGGCGGCACACGTCCCGGTACACCTGTTCGTTCGGAGCTGCGACGGTCACATAGAGCTGCATCGGGAGGGTGTCGAGGGCTTCGAGCTTCTCCGGATACGTCCCGTTGGTGACCATGAACGTCGTCATCCCGCGGGAATGGCATTCCCTTAAGAACTCGGAGAGGTACGGGTACGTGATCGGCTCTCCGGCAAGGGATATGGCCACCTGGTTGGGGTTCCTGGCCTCCTCGAACCTGACAGGGTCGCATCTGGGATCGCCCTTGAACCCGGACACCAGCTTCCTCTGATGCTCTATGAGGGCGTCCAGCATCTCCTTGGGCTCCGCCCAGTCCTTCACCTCGAAATCATGCTCCTGGACGCGCCAGCAGAACGTGCACATATGGCTGCACTCGTTTATCGCCGGCGTCATCTGGAGGCAGCGGTGGGACTGTATGCCGTAGAAGTCCTGCTTGTAGCAGCATCTGCCGCGGAGCATGCTCTCCTTCATCCAATGGCAAAGCTTGACGGCGGCATGGTCGTTGTGCAGGCGGTACTGCTGCTTGATCAACAGGTCGCGGTATCTCTCGTCCATGGTATCAGAAATCGAAGAGGCTCTTCTGCCCTCCGGAGGGCTTGGGCTTGGCCGGCTCTTCGGCAGGGGCCTCGGGAACAGGGATGCGATGATCTCCGGGCTCCCGGGGCTCGTCGGGGGCCTTCTTGAGCGAGTCCAGGATCCTCCGGAGCTCCATCTGCTCCAGCTGGTCGAAGACCTTGGCCACGGCCTTGGAGTCCTCCTTCTTGCCGATCATGAACCCGAGCTCGTCGGGCTCCAGAGGCAGAACGTCGGCGAGATGCAATGTCAGGTCGGGATCGTTGCACATCATTGCGCGGACGTACATGAGCACGTCCGACTGGACGCGGTGAGTGGTCGTGTGCAGATGGAGCGCCAGCTTCAGGCACACGGACGACCTGAGGCCGCTGACCTTCTTGGCGGCGCTGATCTTCTTGGGCACCGAGGAATAGTCTATGTTCCTGTCCGAGGAGCGGGAATGCTTCGATTCGCATACCCCGAAGGTCATGAGGTCCTTCGCATAGGACCAGAAGCCGTAGTGCTGGCGGCACATTACCCTTCCGAGGAATATGTCCGCGCGCGAAGCCTTGTCGAAGCAGCGCACCAGGTCCCCGGGGTCATTGCACTTGGACGGGATGTTCTCGTCTATCCACGAGAGGACGTTGCGAGGCTCCTCGTCCACATCGAAGCCCGTCTCCCTGGCCTTCGCCGGATCGCCGCTGAAGAATATGGCCTGCATGAGGGCGTAGATGTCCTCGCTGGAATCGCGTTTGGAGAGTTCCGAAGCCATCTCGACGGTGACATGATCCTGCCCCAACGCCAGGGACTCCAGGTTGCGGACCGCTGCGCGCATGTCCCCGTCGGCATTCTCCGCGATGATCGCCATTGCGGCAGAATCCACTTTCACGCCTTCGCTCGCCGCTATCTTGTCCAGCGCCTTGACGACGGAGGCCTCCTTGGGCCTCATGAACTTGACCTGCAGGGTGCTGTACTGGACGGAGGGCACCTTCTTCCTCATGGCCTGGTAGTCGTTGACGATCATAACCGCAGGCTGGAGCGTGGATGACATCAGCTTGTTGATGGCTGTGGACGCTCCCCTGTCCTTCGTCCCGGACAGGTTGTCCGCCTCGTCCAGTATGATGAGCTTCTTCTGGCCGAGGGATGCCTTGCGGAAGCTGCCGTCCTCGGCGAAGGAGTTGCTGTAGGCTCCGGAGATGGCGACCCTTTCGATCTCGGAAGCGGTCCTCTGGTCGGAGGCGTTCATCTCTATCACGTCCCATCCCATCTCCCTGGCGAGGGCAAGCGCGGACGTGGTCTTCCCGATGCCGGGCGGGCCCATGAGCAGGGCCACCCTCTGCTGGGGGATGCCGGCGCTCCACTGGCGGGCCCATGCCCTGAGGGAGTTCACCGCCGAAGGGTTCCCCACGACGTCGTCGAGCGTCTGCGGGCGGTACTTCTCGGTCCAGTCCATCTCAGTCCTCCGGCGCGAATATCACGCGGGAGATATCGTTGAGCTGGTAGATGAACAGCACGATGGAGAGGACCGATATCATGATGTTGGAGGAGAACATCGCCCACCCGTTGATGAACCAGACGACCAGGGATATCGCAAGGAACATCACGCCTCTCGCCCACTGCTTCATGACGAAATGCCCCAGGCCGAATATGTTGAAGAAGCCGGGGATCACGGCGAGCATGAACGCGAGCGCTCCGTTGCGCCTCATCTGGGGCTTGATCAGCCCCATCGGCTGGGGGATGCCTCCCAGGTCGGCGCCGCAGGACTTGCAGAACCTGTCGAACGGAGCTGCGGCGGTGCCGCACTCCGGGCAGGACCTGACAGGCATCCCGGCATCATCGACCGCGGTGGCCTTGTCGGCCATGCAGCCGCACTTCGGGCAGAAATCCATCCCGTCGGGGATCTCGTAGCCGCAATCATGGCAGATATACCTCATTCTATCACATCGTCCCTGAGATGCATCCTGTAGATGCCGTTGCGCTCCTCCACCTCGATCGGGGCCCCGTAGAGCTCGGATATCTTCCCGTTTGTCAGGAGGAGCTCCTTGTCGCCGTCGGCGAACTTCTTGCCGTCCTTGATCATGACGATCCTGCGGACGGATTCGGGGATGTCCGTGAGCTCGTGGGTGATCATGACGATGCTCACCCCCCTGGAGATGAGGATGTCGAACATCGCCCTGAACTTGGACTTCATCACGATGTCCAAGCCGGTCATGGGCTCGTCCAGCACCAGCAGGTCCGGCTGCGTCACCAGCGCCCTTGCGATGAGGGCGCGCCTCATCTCGCCGAGGGACAGGTTCTCGATCTCCCGGCCGAGGATGTCGTCGATACCCATCATCAGCGCCGTCCTGTACACGGCCTGCCTCATCTCGTCGGTGACGACGCAGTTCCTGAAGACGTCCAGACTGTTGAAGAACCCGGAGCAGACGACCTCGCCGACGAGGGTGCCGCTCCTGAACTGGCTCTGGAGGTCCATCGACACCACCCCCATCCTGCCCCTGACCTCGAAGAGGTTCCACCTCTCCTGGCCGAAGATGCGCATGACAGCGGGGTCTTCTTCGTCGTAATAGGGCCGGATGTCCCCGCGGAGCAGCTTTATCAATGTCGTCTTGCCGGATCCGTTGGGCCCGAGCACGACGACGTTCTCGCCTTTGCGTATGTCGAGGTCGATGCCTTCCAAGATGTGCTCGCCGTTGCGGACTATCGAGACGTTCCTCAGCTCCAGGGCATTCTCCATGGACAGGCCCATGCAAAGCAGGTACTTAAGGGGGTTGAGGGCGGGCCCGGAACGCCCGCCGGGAATCGTTTGAAAAAGCATCCTGCGGGAGCCGGAACTCCCGTCAGGCTCACTTGCTGAGGCCCATGATGCACTTGTCAATGGCCACGATCAGGCTCGCGACCTGCTCGCCCGCGGGAGTCAGGGAGACGATGGTGGAACGCGTGGTCATGTCCATCTCCTGGCTGATGAGGCCCATGGCCTCCAGGTGGTTCAGCTTGTCGGGCATTCTGGGGTTGGACGAAACGCTTTCGTAGATGTCGATCTTCCTGCTGGGGCCGTTGGTGCCCAGGAACATCATCACAGAAATCATATGTTTCTCTTCCAGCGCGATTACTCCTTCACCGATCTCTGCTCTTGCCATGATGTCACCTTGAATCAAATCTTCTAAGTCTAGTAGCCTTACTAGTTGCTTAAGAATGTATAGATAAAAGAGGTATTTAAAACCTAATGATGAATCCTACTAATATGCTAAAGACGTCATTGATTCTGACAGGCACGATGCCTCAGTATGTACACTCATACATCCATTTGTCAATCGGATGGATGCACGGACAGCAACCATTTAGATTCTGCGGCATGATATAATGATATTCTGAACTGATGATTTGCGGATATCATCATAATCGTGCGACCGGGATCGCGGAAACCTGAATGCTGTATAATTATAGGTTGGACAATCGTCTACCGATGGCCCGGATGATGCCGGACGCGCGAGGGGCGGCTTCCTTGATGAAAGGGATGTAGAAGCCCGGCCGAAGCCGGGAAAAGGTTGGATCACTCGGCAACAGCATCAGGCGAAGCCTTCTCGGCATGCCTGAAGTAGAGGAGCGACAAGGCCATCACAACTATCGAGAGCGGCAGCGCGACCACGAGCGCATCGACCCCTGCCCAGACGGAATCGGGGAACAGGACGCTCTGGCCGGTGAGAACCCGGCAGATCGGCAGGAAGATGCTGGTGCCCGAGTTGATGAACAGCGCCAGGAAAAGGTACGACACTGTCCCCGCGGCCATGCTGGCGATGGCGGCCTTCCTGCAAGGATCCTTCGAATACACTCCGTGGAAGTAGGCAGGGAGGAGCGCGGCCGCGGTCATGCCCATGAATATGGACGTGGCCTTGGCGATGATGTCCTTCGGCATGAGATAGCAGTAGACGACCATCAGGACCATGATCACCACGATCACCGCCCTGTTGAGGTTGATCGATTGGGAATCGCCGCTGAACTCGCCCCTGTGGTTCTTGAACAGCGTGTAGAGGTCGTAGCCTCCCGCGGCGCCGATGGTGTGCAGAAGGGCGCTGATGGTCGAGATCGCGGCGCACACCAGGGAGAGCAGGAACAGGGAGATGAACACGTCCCCGAACGTCATGCCGTGGAAGATCTCGAGGATGAACTGGGGGATGATGTAGTCGGTACCCAGCCCGAGGCCGTTGATGTACGTGTAGGAGATCATGCCGTGGTTCTCCCAGAAGTAGACGTTGCTCAGAGCCCCGACGGTGTAGGCCGACCCGACGATGGCCAGCATGAAGATGGAGCCGACGATGAGGGACTTGTTCAGGTCCCTGTCGCTCTTGGCGGACATGAACCTCACGGCGAGCTGGGGCTGCGTGAGGGCCCCGATGCCAACTCCGAGGAGGAACGTAGTGACAACGGTCATCCACTCCTGGGAGCCGAAATCGGAGAAGCTGGTCCACCCGTTGAACCCGGGCTGCGTGCCGGTGTCGATGGTGCCGATGACGGACGAGTCCCAAAGGTCCACCAGCGAGCCGTTGGCGGCCGTGACCCCTCCGAGGTAATCGTAGGTGACGATGAGGATCACGACCATGCCGATGAACATGATCGCTGCCTGGAGGGCGTCGTTGTACATGACCGCGATGATCCCGCCGTAAACCACGTAGACGGCCACGATGACTGCCAGCGCGATGAGGATGATGTCGTACATGTTGTTGAGGCCCGTGATCGTCGCAAGGGAGTTCACGCCTCCTTTCAGTACGGCTGCCGCATATATGGGCATCATGACGATGATGAGGATGGCGGTGAAGGCCCTGATCCCCTTGGACCTGTAGGCCTTGCCGAGGAGGTCGGCGAAGGTGGAGGCGCCGAGCTGCCTACCCTTGCGGCGGGTGGGGCCTCCGAATATGAGGAACGCCACGATGAGGCCGACAAAGAGGTTGAGGAAGCACAGCCAAAGTATGGACATACCGTGGACGGCCGCCTGCCCGCCGAATCCGATGACTGCCGAAGCAGAGAGGAAGGTGGCGCCGTAGGAGAGCGCGATGATGACTGGCCCGGTCTTGTTCCTTCCGAGGAGGAACTCCTGGTTGTTCTTCGTGTTCCGGTATCCGTATATCCCGAGAAGGAGCGTTATGACAACGAAGACGGCCGCCATCGCCCCGAAGGTGAGAAGATCGACGCCTTCGTTGGCCATCTTCTTCTTCCTCCTCGGACGAGCGGCCTTTTATCAATCCATACGCGACGCAGAAGACAACGCAGAGGATGCTGCCGACGTACGCTCCGATTATCCACGGATCGGTAAGGCCGAAGAAACCCATTTCAATTCACCTTGTGCCATGCTAACAAATAGCACGCTGATACAGCAATCGAAACAGCGTATATAATGGTTGCTTGGCCAGAAAACGGTCTGGCCAACAGAATGTGAGGTTCGGGACCCCGGCTCTCGCCGAGGCCCCCGGGTTTTCTGTTCAGGTTTCCGGTACGAGGATCCTTTCCGTTTCCGGGCCGGGTCAGATGTCGTCTTGCCCGATGGCCGGGATCCCCGTTGGGGTGATGTTCGCTCACGACCTCATGAGCCTGAGGGCGACCATGATGGCCATGACGGCGATCAGG
>CAVHMZ010000024.1:0-9467 GCA_963637225.1 Segatella hominis | reverse complement strand
CCATACTCGGCGAGAAGTGAGCGCTCTCAGCGGGCCCCGGCCGCATCGATCTCGGACATCTCGCATTGGGCATCTGTCAGCGGCACATCTGCCGCGACCACGTCCTTGTGCATCAGCTCGCATCTCATCGCAGCCACGCTATTGCAGTCGCTCCTATTTCAAAACGCGCGCCTGCGCACCCCTTATATAGGCTATGCCTAATCGCAACCGCATTGAGAGGAACGTTCCATGAGAAGAACAAACACCTGCGGCGAGCTGAGGTCCTCCGACCTCGGGAAAGAAGTATGCCTCCAGGGATGGGTCAGGTTCTCCAGGGACCACGGCGGGGTCGCCTTCATCGACCTTGCAGACAGATACGGCATCACACAGGTCGTATTCGATCCCGAGGACCTCCCCGCCGGAGCCGACTCCGCGCATCTGGACGCCGTCATGAAGACATTCTCCAGGGAATCCTGCGTGTCGATCGACGGGATCGTCAGGAAGAGGGTCGAGGGGACCGCGGACGCCAGGAACCCCACCGGCGAGATAGAGGTGCTCATCACCGACGCGGAGCTCCTGAACAGGTCCGCCGTGCCCCCCTTCGAGCTGGGCGACCAGAAAGAAGGCGTGCTCCCCGACGAGGACATCAGGATGAAGTACAGGTACCTGGACCTCAGGAGGACCGAGATGGCCCAGGCCATGGTCTTCAGGAGCAGGCTCGTCCACCTGGCCAGGCAGTACCTGGAGCAGAACGGGTTCCTCGAGATCGAGACCCCCATGCTCGGAAGGTCCACCCCGGAGGGCGCCAGGGACTACATCGTCCCGTCCAGGGTCCACCCCGGAACGTTCTACGCCCTGCCCCAGAGCCCGCAGCTGTTCAAGCAGATGCTCATGGTCGCCAGCATGGACCGCTACTACCAGGTCGCCAGATGCTTCCGCGACGAGGACTCCAGGAAGGACAGGCAGCCCGAGTTCACCCAGCTGGACCTGGAGATGTCCTTCGTGGACATGAAGGACATCCAGGACCTGATGGAGGGCATGATGTGCCACATCTGGAAGGGCCTCTACGGCACAGAGCTGAAGGCGCCGTTCCCCCACATCGCCTACCGCGACGCCATGGAGAGGTTCGGGTCCGACAAGCCCGACATGAGGTACGGCCTGGAGTTCACCAAGCTGACCGATGTCGTCAAGGACGCGCCGTACAAGATCTTCCAGAACATCCTCTCCGAGGGCGGCATCGTCGCCGGAATGAACCTCAAAGCGGACATCGCCGGGCCCAAGATCGGGAGGAACGACGTGGACAGGTACATCGCCTACGCCAAGAAGGTCGGGCTCGGAGGGCTCACCTGGATGAGGTGCACCGACGGGAAGCTGGAGAGCAACATCGTGAAGTACTTCACGCCCGAAATCCTCGAGGACATCAAGACGACGATGAACGCAGAGGAGGGCGACCTCCTGTTCATCATCGCAGGCCCCTGGAAGGCCACCTACGAGGGCGGAGGGTTCCTCAGGAAGAAGATCGCAGAGGATCTGGGCCTTGTCCCGGAAGATGTCTTCCAGTTCTTCTGGATGGACGAGTGCCCCATGTTCGAGATCGACCCCGTGTCCGGCAAGTACGACGCGTTCCACCACCCGTTCGTCCTGCCCCAGAACGACCTGGACGACGACTACGTCGGGGGCGCATGCTTCGACCTGTGCCTGAACGGCAACGAGCTGGGGTCCGGATCGCTCCGTATCCACAACGCCGACCTCCAGAGGGCGGTGTTCCACAAGCTCGGCCTGGACGATGAGAGGATCGAGGAGAACTTCGGGTTCTTCGTCGACGCCCTGAGCTACGGCGCGCCTCCCCACGGAGGGATCGCGGTCGGAGTCGACAGGCTCTGCGCCATCCTGCTCGGGAAAGAGACCATCAGAGAGGTCATCGCCTTCCCCAAGAACAAGAGGGCCGTGTCCCTCCTGGACGGCTCCCCCGAGAAGGTCGACGACTCCAAGCTGGAGGAGCTCCAGA
This sequence comes from Segatella hominis, assembly GCA_963637225.1. Taxonomy (GTDB): domain Archaea; phylum Thermoplasmatota; class Thermoplasmata; order Methanomassiliicoccales; family Methanomethylophilaceae; genus Methanoprimaticola. Next base: position 7,480 of record CAVHMZ010000024.1, on the reverse strand, counting down.
TCATCTCCCTTGCGGGAGACATCGACTTCTCCGATGTCGAAGACCAGTCCGAAGAATGAATGCGAGGGAGCCTCCCTCGCCTTCCCGGGGTCCTGCCCCGGGCTTTCCCGCATGACATCGCCTCTCTCAACGGGATGCCCTTGCGGGATCACTGTTTAGGGAAACCTAAACATTATATACGGTGCCTTGGATTGCGCTTTCAGCGACATCGTGCCGGCCATCAGGAACATGGCCGGCATGAACCCACTGGAGGCGGAATCCATGATCATGGGATCCAAAGTCATGAAGAGCAAGAAGAAAGAGTGAACGCGTTTGCCCGGCGGGACGACAGAACATCCCGCCGGGGATCCTTTTCATCAGAGCCTGGCCTCGATGAGCCTCTTGACGGCTGCCACGACATCCGCAGACGAGTAGGCTCCCGCAGTGGCCTTCATCACCTGCCCGATGATCTTGTTGGCGGCCTTGTCGTTCTTCCGGTAGTCCGCGACGACTCCGGGGCTCTGGTCGATGAACCCGTCGATGATCTTGTCCAGGTCGCCTGCGGCGCCTTTCACGGACTCCGCGTCCTCGCCTGTCATGAGGCACTTAATCTGGATGCCGCACTCGGTGTCGGTCATCTTCCCTTCGGAGAACTCCTTTATCAGGGGGATCACTCCCTTCGGGTCCGCTCCGGAGGCTTCCAAGGCCTTCCAGTTTGCGCTGACCGGTCCCGCGACCCACTTGACCGCGTTCTGGGTGCCGCATGCTCCGGCGACGGTCTCGAAGATCTCCGCCAGGTCGAAGGACGTGGCGATGAGCTGCTTGGCCATCTTCTGGTCTATGCCGTACTGCTTGGACATCCTGACGGCCATCTTCTGAGGGCTCTCCCTGATGGCGATGGCGTCGGCCATCTCCTTGATGTGGAATATCCCCAGGTCAGGCTCGTCGATGTACCCGTAATCGGCCTCGAACTCCTTCTTCCTGACCGAGATGGTCACTCCGCGCTCCTCGTCGTAGCGCCTGGTCTCCCTGTCGATCTTCCCCCCTGCCCTGAGGATCTTCGTCTGCCTGACGACCTCGAAGGTCAGCGCCTTCTCCACGTTCTTCAGGCCGGTGACGTTCTTGACCTCCACCCTCTCGACGCCGACCGAGATGTTGCAGTCGCAGCGGATGCTCCTCTCTCCGTCCCCGGGCAGGTCAATGACGTGCCTGATGTCGGAGATCAGCTGTCCGAGGAACTCCCTCGCCTCCGCAGGGGTCTTGATGTCCGGCTCGGTGACTATCTCCGCCAGGGGTATCCCGGAGCGGTTGTAATCGACGAGAGAGGACAGGTCCCCGACCCTCTTGGTCTTCCCGGGATCCTCTTCCACATGGATCCTGGTGATCCTGATGGGCTTGTCGCCCAGATAGTACACGCCTCCCTCCCCTATGGGGTTGTCGTACTGCGTGATCTGGACGCTCTTCGACATGTCCGGATAGAAATAGGTCTTCCTGGAGAACCAGGTGGTGTCGGCGACCTTGCATCCCAGCATCTTGGCCAGCATGATGCCGTACTCCAGGACCTTCCTATTGAGAACGGGCCTGGACCCGGGCATCCCGAGGCATGTGGGGCACACGTGCGTGTTCGGCCCGGGAGCCTCTGTGGTGGGGCAGGAGCAGAACATCTTCGACTTGGTCGGAAGCTGCACGTGGATTTCCAATCCTATCTTCATGCGGACACCTCCGACTTCCTGATGTCGAACCTCTTCTCCCATTCCTCCGCCATCGTGAACAGCAGGCTCTCGTTCCAATGGTCGGTGACGAACTGCATCCCTATCGGCATGCCCTCGGCGCTGTAGCCGCAGGGGACGGACATGTGGGGGGTGCCGGCGATGTTGGCCGGAACGGTGAGGTAATCTGCCTTGTAGGAGTCCAGGGCGGACATCTTGGATATCTCGTCGAAGCGCGGAGCTACGAAGGGCATCGTCGGCGCCAGGACGGCATCGTGATCTGCAAGGACGCGCTTGTAGTCCTGGATGATGACCTGCCTGACCTCCCTTGCCTTGGAGTAGTACCTGTCCCTGTACCCGACCATCCTGGTGAACGTTCCCAGCAGGATCCTCCTCTTGGCCTCGTCCCCGAAGTACTCGGAGCGGATGGACGAGAAGTAGTCGTCGAACTTCAGCGAGAGGTCGCCTCCCTGGCGGCCGTACCTCATCCCGACGTACCTTGCGAGGTTGGTGGATGCCTCGGATGTCGCAAGGACATAGTATGCGGGCATGGCGTACTTCAGGGAGGGCATCTCTACCTCCTCGACATCGATGCCCATGGACTTCAGCTCCTCCAGGGAGCTCCTGAAAGCGGACTCCACGTCCTTGGACAGGCCTTCCAGCCCGTCCTTCGGGACAGCCACGGACTTCATCCCGACCTTCTCGTCCCTGAGCTCCGGCTGGGCGCATGAGGTCGGGTCCTTCTCGTCCCTGCCGGCGATGACCTTGATGTATCTCCTGAGGTCCCCTGCCTTGGCGGAGATGACCCCGATCTTGTCCAGCGAGTTCCCGAAGTCGATGAGCCCGTGCCTGGACACGCGGCCGTATGTGGGCGCTATCCCGTAGACCCCGCAGAAGCTGGCGGGGCAGCATATCGACCCGCCGGTGGACACTCCGAGGGACACGTGATCCTCAAGCACCGCCGCGGCGCATGCGGAGCCTCCGGAGGACCCTCCGCATGCCCTTTCGAGGTCGTAGGGGTTCCGGGGGACCTCAAGGCCCGAGTTGACGGAGAAGGTCCCGAACCCGAACTCGTCCATGTTGGTCTTGCCGATCAGCTTGCCTCCGGCCCTGCGCATCCTGTCGATGGAGGTGGCATCGAAGGCGGGGAAGTATCCCTCCAGGATCCTGGACCCGGAGCATGTCTCCATGTCCTTGGACGTGAGGTTGTCCTTGGCGGAGAACAGGAACTTGGCGTCTCCCGGATCCGTGTCCGAGGTCATGGCGTGGAACATCAGGTACTTGGAGTTGACCTTCTCCAGGGATTCCAGCGTGGACTTCATGCTCATGACAGCCTGGGCCCCCTGACGTACCTCTCGTAGGTGTCCATGCCCTTCAGCAGGACGTCCGCATCCAGCTCCATCTCGGGCTCGTCGTCCCTGAGGACGTCCGCGACCTCGATCGGATTCAGCCCGTAGGACTCGCAGCCCGGAGCCTCGTCCAAGAGCTCGAAGTAGGTCAGGATCTCGCTGAGATCTCTGCTGTACCTGTCGAGCTCCTCCTCAGTGAGCTTGATGTGCGCTGTGCGCGCGACCTTCGATACGGTTTCTCTGTCCATTGGCAGACCTTCTGCGGACTAATCCTTGACGTCTGCTATAATATATTCCATACCTGGGGGGCCGGTCGCGGCACGGCGGCCGGGAATGCTGATGCGGCATCGCACCCCGGATGCATCCTGCCCGGGATACGCACGTCGCCCGCGCGCGGATGCGCCTCATGAAGGCAGGGGGCGATGGCCCCCTCATTAAACGGCCCGCAGGCCGGATCTGCAGGCTCAGATGTAGAGGTCGACCGTGTACCTTCCGCCGTCGGTGATGATGATGTCCTTCGAATCGCTCGTCGTCCCGAGGCCTCCTCCTGCGGCCACAGCTTTGACGGTGATCAGCTTCGAATCCTTCAGGATCCCGAAGTGCACCATGAAGTAGTAGACGTTCCAGCACACATGGCCGGGCTCGAGGTCCTCATAGGTCATCATCAGGTCGCCATCGACGTAGAACTGGACATCGACTGTTTGCGTTATGTGCGCAGAGTGGACCTGCATCTGTATCCCCGCGCTGTGCCCGTAGTTATCGGCCGCGTAGTATCCGATCCCCGCTATGATGAGGATCGCCACGATGGCGATGGCGATCCCCTTCGCGGATCTGTTCTTGACTGTAGCCATCATGACTATCTCGGGCTCTTCGGCTGCCGGCCTGGCCGATGCGAAGGATTGCCCGCCGCCGGAAACTCTGCTTCCGCAACTGCTGCAGTATGTTGCCCCTTCTGACACCGAAGCCCCGCACTTCCCGCAGAACATCGCATCACCAATCCTCTGTGATGACGCGTTCTCCGATGATCAGACGGAATTTTCCGTTGAGCAGCCCGTAGACCTGCACCCTGACCAGTTCGCCAGAAGGGAGAAGCCCCTTGAGCTCCCACTTCACAGGGCTTAACAGCCAATCGACCACGTTGCCGTTTATCAACAGCCTGGCAGTCGAGACCGTGTCCTCCACGGACACCGTGTTTCCGTTGTAGGTCATCTTCCTGATCTTGCCCATATCATTCCTCCTCGCGGGCAACTTCAGCCGCACCGCATCGGATCTCTGACAACCCAGGCCCGCTGCTGTCGGAATGACGAAATTGCCCCTCCAATGCATTGGCTGAGATGTATAAGATGTATTGGCCTCATAACTTAGACCAGGGGAATCACCTGTGACCGGCGTTGATTCCGGCAGGCTCAGCGACACTGTTTGCCTGAAAATCCGCAGGATCTGCGGTATTGCATCGGTCGGGCGACCTGAAAAACATCAAACCGGTTCCCGCTCAGCTTCCGAGCCGGCAGATGTCAGATATATTGGCCTCATAACTTAGACCATCGGCATCGCGCTCGATCGGCCGATGCCTGCAGAACATCCTGCCGCCTCGTCCGCCGATCCGCTGCCCTTCGAGACCGTTCAGTCCCTGATGAACAGGAGGCCGTAGAAGGTGACCTTGTCGTTGGAGAATCCCAGCTCCTCCCCCACCGTGGGAAGGTAGTCGCCCATGCTCAGACCCAGTGCCGATATGGACGGGACGAGGGCTTCCGGGAACCTGCAGGGCTCCGGATAGGAGCATATCCCGCAGTACCTGCACCTGCCGTCAGCGAATCCCATGCAGTCGGCGCCCGCGGACCTGACCGCCTCCACGGCGGCGCGGACGTCCTCCTGCATCTCCCCTGTGGCGGCTGCCACCGCCTCCTTGTCCGTGGGGCAGAGGAAGAACGTGCGCTTCATGACGATAGTGCGGGAGAACCTCTCCGCCATGGAGTCCAGATTGCCGGTGAACGCGGGAGGGCATGCCCATGTGGCCCCGTAATCTCCGCACTCGTTGGTCTCGCAGAGCTTCCTGCACCTGATCTCCGCCTCTTTGTCGCGGGCGGGCACCTGTCCTTTGAGGATAGCGTACTTGGAGAAGCGCGGAGCGCTCAGGACGTCGTCTGCGGATGCCATGTGTTGAGAATCTTGCTGATGGCGGATATTCCTGTCGGTCGCTTTCGGATTACGCAGGCGGGATCCGCATCGTCCTTGAGAGCATTTCGGACCGGACAAGAATGAACTCCTGTGGCATTTCTCACCAAATTTGATGTACTGTAACATATCAAAATTCATATAATATCAGAAAATGATATGTTACAACATAGGATAAGGTAATTTTAAAGTATATTGATACGATATAGCATACCATGTCGAACACGGCGTACATCCCGAGAGAGCACTACATGTCGCGGATCCGCGAAGCGCGCGGCTCCGATTTCATAAAGGTCCTGACAGGGATCCGCAGGTGCGGCAAATCCACCCTCATGAAGATGTACATCGATGAGCTCGCATCGTCCGGGGTCCCGGAAGGCAGGATGTTCTCGGTCAACCTGGACGACGAGAGCTCCGGCATCAGGACGTTCGAGGACCTCATCGGCGCCGCAGAGTCCAAGGTAGGCGACCTGGACGGGGCCTTCATCTTCCTGGACGAGGTACAGAACATACCGGAATGGGAACGGGCCGTGTCCACGTTCCATGTCCGCGGAGCTGACGTCTGCATAACCGGCTCCAACTCCGGCATGCTCTCGACGGAGCTGTCCACGAAGCTCTCGGGCAGGTGCCTGGAGATCCGCATACAGCCCCTCGTGTTCTCCGAATACATCGATTTCAGAGAAGGCGATGACACCGCCAGGCTGCTGGAGGACTACATCCGCTACGGCGGGTTCCCCGCCGTGTCCCTGGCGATGGACAGGATGCCGGCTCAGGCAAATGACATCCTGGACGGGATCTACAACACTGTGTTCAACAAAGATGTCGCCGGGAGGCACGAGATCCGCGGGAACGCGACGATCGGCCATCTGTGCACGTACCTCATGAAGAACATCGGCGACCGCACGTCCGTGAGGGGCGCCGCGAACTACATGACCAGCAAGGGCATGAAGACTCAGGCCCCGACCCTGGACCAGTACATCGGCTTCCTCGAGGAGGCCCTCCTGTTCTCCAGGGCGAAGAGGATCGACCTCAAGACAAAGGAGTGCCTCAGGACTGCCGACAAGTTCTTCGTCGCCGACCTGGGCATCCGCCACTGCAGGATCCCTTTCCGCCCGGAGGATCTGGACGGCGTGATGGAGAACGTGGTCTACAACGAGCTGAGATACCGCTTCGGGGAAGCAGCGGTCTGCAGCGTCGGGCAGTATGAGGTGGACTTCGTCGCGGACCCGACGGGATCGCCGTCGTACTTCCAGGTGGCCCTGAGCATGACGGATCCGGCCGCAAGGGAGAGGGAGCTTCGCCCGCTCAAGGCGATAGGCGACAACTATCCCAAGACCGTGATCACATACGACAGGTTCCCGATGAGAGACGTGGACGGCATCAGAGTGGTCAGCCTGGAAGACTGGCTGCTGGACAGATGACCCCGCCTCCGACGGCCGTTCCAAAGCCTATTTATAAGGTCCGTGGAACTCACCATACCATGGCAGAGGCTACCCCCGAGAAGAAGATCGCCAGCGCGATTAAGGCGATGGATGAGGGAGACTTCAAGAAAGCATACACCGCATTCAAGAAGCTCGCGACGGAGTTCCCGGACAACGCAGACGTTTGGTACTACAAGGCCGAGTGCGGGAACTACGCGTCGGGCATGTTCGGTGCGAAGGTCGACACCCAGGATATCATGGACGCCTACAAGAAGGCGATCGAGCTGGACGGCGAGCGCGTGGACTACTATCAGTCCTACGGGCTCTTCTGCATCTCCGTCAACAAATACGACGAGGCCGAGAAGGCCTATTGCGAGGCGGCAGAGATGGACGAGTCCATGTCCGCTTCCCTGTACTCCGAGTTCGCCATCGAGTACTACAACAACGTCATGGCCACATACAGCGAGATCATGGAGGACCCCAAGGCCCGCGCCCCGTACGGCAAGAAGGCCCTGGAGTACATGCTCAAGGCCCTCGACATGACGCCCGAAGAGGCCAAATCCCTTCTCTGAACCGGGCGGGGGCCTCCCCCGTCCGCCTTTCCGTATCCGTTATCTACGATATCGCGCCCGTCGGCCGTTTTCTCATGATCGCAAGGCTGCGACGGACGGGATAGACTGGATAGCCATCGATATGGCTGTCCGAGCATGGCTGTCCCGCCGGGGCCGTTGTCGATGACCTCGATCCTCCCCTTGGGGACCTTCGCCCAGAACGCCAGACCGACGAGCACGACCTCTCCGGGCATGCCGAGATAGTACCTCTTCTTGTGGATCTGCCTGATGGCATC
>CAVHMZ010000023.1:0-4991 GCA_963637225.1 Segatella hominis | reverse complement strand
GCCCTGAAGAGGACCTCCCGCATGAGGGTCACCGATGAGCAGTGCAAGAACCTGAACATCGTCTCCGGTCCTACCGGCATCACCTATGCCGAGACCGAGGCCAACGGGGAGGAGTGAAGATGGCATACGCAGTCATCCGCGTCCGCGGACAGCCCGATGTCAACCGCGACATCGAGTTCACCATGGGCCTTCTCGGGCTCAACAGGGTCAACCACTGCGCGATCGTCCCGGAGAACCCCTCCACCAAGGGGATGCTCCAGGTCGTCAAGGACTACTGCACCTGGGGAGAGGTCGACCAGGAGACCCTTGCCGCCATGATCCGCGCACGCGGGAAGCTCATCGGCGACAGGGAGATCACCGACGACTACCTCAGGGAGAAGTCCGAGTTCGCAAGCGTCGAGGACATGGCGAAGGCCATCATCGAGAACAACTACAGGATGAAGGATGTCGAGGAGGCCAAGCCCGTCTTCCGCCTGCACCCGCCCGTGAAGGGATACGAGGGCAACAAGCGCTCGTTCCAGAACGGCGGAGCGCTCGGATACAGGGGAGCCGCCATCAACGATCTCATCAACAGGATGCTTTGAGGTGAGGAGATGCCTAGCAGAACCAAGAAATTCAGGGGATACAGGACCCACGGCCGCGGGAAGAAGTCCGGGCGCGGAGCAGGTATCATCGGTGGACACGGGATGGCCGGATACGGCAAGACCGGGAAAATCGGAATGCTCAAGAACGACCGCGACTATTTCGGCCGCCACGGATTCAAGAGACCCCAGTGCATGGTCGAGGCCAACCGCACTATAAACGTCAGCGAGCTGGCAGAGCAGATCGAGAGGTACGTTTCGATGGGCTTCGCCACCAAGGAGGGCGACGTGTACAGCGTCAACCTCACAGAGGCTGGCATTGACAAGCTGCTCGGTACAGGCAACATCGATGTGGCGGTCAACGTGACCGTCGCCCAGGCTTCCGAGAAAGCCCGCGAGAAGGTTGCCGCGGCAGGCGGCTCGGTCGCAGAGTGAAACGGAATTAAGGAGAGGTAATGATGGAAGAAACACCAAGCCTGTTGTACAAGGTCAAGCCCTTGTCCGACAGGCTCCCCTCCGTCAAACGTCCCGAAGGGCACGTGCACTTCAGGACCAAGATGATGTGGGTGATAGTCATACTGGTACTCTACTTCGTCATGACGAACGTGTACCTGTATGGGCTGGACAGCAAGGATTCGCTGGACCTGTTCGCGCAATACAGAACAATCATGGCAGGAGCTTCGGGATCGCTGCTGCAGCTCGGTATCGGACCGATCGTCACAGCTTCGATCATAATGCAGCTCTTTGTTGGTGCTAAAATCATCAAGCTCGACCTCTCCAAGCGTGAGGACAAGGCTTGCTACCAGTCTGTCCTCAAGCTCCTGGTCATCGTGATGATCGTCTTCGAGGCGATCCCCCAGGTCTTCGGCTACCTCGTTCCCTCGAGCGGAGCCGAGAACCTCCTGGGGAGCGGTGGCGCGAAGCTCCTCCTGATCGCCCAGCTGTTCGCGGGCTCGTACATCATCTTCATGATGGACGAGGTCGTGTCCAAATGGGGAATCGGGAGCGGTATCTCGCTGTTCATCGCGGCCGGAGTGGCACAGGCATTGTTCACAGGTGCTCTGAACTGGAACCCGATCGACGCATCGGCGGCCATGAGCATCGACAATCCGCCTGGCGGCACGATTCCCAGGGCTCTCTACTATGTGTTCACGCTGTCTCCGGAGCAGATGGCCAACGGCGGCTACGAAGCGCTGTTCATCGGAGGATCCAACCCGGTGATAGCATTGGTCGGTACGCTGGTGATCTTCTTCGTGGTCGCCTATCTGGAGTCCACGAGGATCGAGCTGCCCCTGTCCCACGGCAATGCCAGGGGGGCAAGGGGAAGGTACCCGATCAAGCTGATGTACGCAAGCAACATCCCTGTCATCCTGATGTCCTCCCTGCTCGCCATCGTGAGCATGGTCACCCTGCTGTTCTACAGCAACAGCTTCCTCAGCGGGATACCTATCCTGGGAGGCAACGAGTACATCGGATACTTCGAAGACGGATCCACGTATGCCGCAGGCGGTATCGCATGGTACCTGTCCGCGCCGCAGGGGATCGTCGGATGGCTGATGCCCATCCTGGACCCCACGACATACGGCAACGGCCACAACGCGATCCAGAACCTCGCGCATATCTGCATCTACTTCACGGTGATGGTCATGGGATCTATCCTGTTCGCCAAGTTCTGGGTGGAGACCACGAATCTCGGCCCCGAGGCCGTGGCCAATCAGATCCAGAAGAGCGGGATGCAGATCCCCGGGTTCCGTCGCGACCCCCGTGTGCTGAAGCGTGTCCTGGAAAGGTACATCCCCACGATCACGATCATGTCCGGAGCGATGGTCGGCGCCCTCGCAGCCTTCGCGGACTGCGTCGGAACCACCGGTAACGCCAGCGGTACAGGGGTGCTCCTGTGCGTCGGTATCATCATCCACTTCTACGAGGCCATGGGCCGCGAGCAGATGATGGAGATGAACCCCGTGATGAGGGGATTCTTCGGATCGGAGTGATGATCTATGCCTAATCCCGGAAGCCCGCAGAGCATGCAGCAGATGCAGCAGCAGGCTCCCCCCATGTCGAGCAAGACGATGTTCGGCATGCTGGCGGTCATGATGATCATGATGATCGTCATGTCCTTCAGGGCCCCGATAGGGGCTGCCCTGGACGTGGTGTTCAAGTACATCGCGTTCGACGGGCAGTACCCTGTCCTCACCCTTGTGATCGCAGGTCTGATCATGATCACCGTGAGCACGGTGGTCAGGAGCCTGATGACCGACCCTATAAAGATGGCGAGGAATCAGCAGATCCAGAGCGACTTCAACAAGGAGTTCCGCCAGGCCAGGATAGAGAACAACCTGTTCAAGATGAAGAAGCTGCAGGAGATGCAGCCTCAGATCATGGCCATGTCCATGGAGGCCAGCACCCAGCAGATGAAGGTCATGCCCATAACCATGATCGTCCTGATGCCCGTGTACGCATGGGTCTGGTTCTTCATCAATCCTGAGAGCGCTCAAGGAGGGACGTACTTCGGGGAGGGGGTCGATGCCGCGTTCGCGCATCTTCCCTGGGCCGAGAACTTTGAGCTGAACACCCGCCTGATGGGATTCTTCCCTGCGTGGATCATCATCTACACCATGGTGAGCATGCCCATCGGGCAGATCGAGAACAGGCTGCTGAGGTTCATATTCCTTAAGAAGCACCTCAGGGAGCTCGACCTCGAAGTCAAGAGAGCTGAGATCGAATGAGAATAACCATCAGCGGTCCGCCCGGTTCAGGGAAGACGACCGCCTGCAGCAAGCTGTCCGAGGCCCTCGGCCTCGACGCGGTGGTCTTCGGGAAGATCTTCCGCGAGCTTGCCGCAGAGAAAAACCTTACCTTGGGGGAGCTCGGCGCCATCGCCGAGAACGACCCCTCTATCGACCGCATGATCGACAGCAGGATCCTCGAGATCGCCAGGGCGAACCCCGACATCATCCTGGAGTCCAGGCTGTCCGCTTACATGCTGTCTCGCAACGACATCCCCGCGTTCAGGATCCTCCTGGACGCGAGTCCGGAGGTCCGCATGGCCAGGGTCGGCATCCGCGAGGGCGAGTCCCTCGAGGAGGCCACGGCCAAGACCGTGGAGCGCCAGAAGTCCGAGGCCAAGCGGTACATGAAGTACTACGGCATCGACATCGGCGACAGCAGCGTCTACGACCTCGTCATCAACACCGACGACATGACGCCCGACCAGGTTCTGGACCTCATCCTCGAGAAGGTGCGTGATTGGGATGCTCGTCAAAGATCCTGATGCGATTCCCGACAGATGGGGCTGCAGGCCCTCGGACCGCTCCATAGGGGAGCTGCTGAAGGGCGGGGTCATCATTCTGGACAAGCCTTCCGGCCCCACATCCCATCAGGCCACCGCATGGGTGCGCGACGCCCTGTGCTGCGAGAAGGTAGGCCACGGGGGGACGCTCGACCCCTGCGTCAGCGGCGTCCTGCCCGTCACATTGGGCAAGGCCGTCCGGCTGACCGATGTGGTCCTCTCTTCCGACAAGGAGTACGTCTGCCTGATGAAGCTCCATGCCGACCGTCCGGAGGCCCGCGTGAGGGAGGCCATGTCCCGCTTCGCCGGGAAGGTCTACCAGCTCCCTCCCGTCCGCTCTGCCGTGAAGCGGCAGGTGAGGATAAGGACGATCCATGAGCTGGAGGTGCTCGACATCGACGGCCGCGATGTCCTGTTCCGGATCCATTGCGATGCCGGGACATACGTGCGCACGCTGTGCGCCGACATCGGGGACCTGCTCGGTTGCGGCGCCAACATGACCGAGCTCAGGCGCACCCGCTCCGGCAAGATGGACGAGTCCCGCGCGCGCACGCTGCAGGACATCCGCGACGCATACGTCTTCTGGCAGCAGAACGGCAGGGGCGAGTGGCTCAGGAGCTTCCTCCTGCCGATGGAGGTGCTCGTCGAGCCTCTCCCGAAGGTCGTTGTGAAGGCCACAGCCGTCGATGCAGTCTGCCACGGGGCGGATCTGAACGTGATCGGCGTGCATATGCTGGACGAGGACATCAGGAAGAACGCCCTTGTCGCCATGATGACCGCCCGCGGAGAGCTCGTCGCCCTCGGCAGGATGTCGATGTCCGCGCAGAAGGTCATGGACTCCAAGCACGGAGTCGCCGTCCGGACGACCCGCGTCTTCATGGATCCGGGCCATTATCCGCGGATGTGGAAGTACTCCACGGACCTGGAAGGGCTCTGTTCGGAGCCGGAGTTCCCGGAATGAGGCACAGTCCTTTGTTCCGGCCCTGTCTGTTCTGAGGCCAGCCGGCGTCATGATGCTTACGTATGCATCATCGGATATTATTAGGTTTATGGAACTAAGAACACATCTCCCTGACAAAGTTTTAAGAACTTAAGTGCACATCGGTACAGAAGACGGG
>CAVHMZ010000022.1:0-2906 GCA_963637225.1 Segatella hominis | reverse complement strand
TCCACTGCGGGTCCAGGGGATGCGGCCACCAGATCGCCACCGATTACCTCCAGGAGATGGAGCGCTACATCAAGCAGAACTCCGTCAACCTGCCGGACAGGCAGCTGGCCTGCGCCCCGCTGGACTCCAGGCTGGGAGACGATTACTACAAAGCGATGTGCTGCGGAGCCAACTACGCCTGGGCCAACAGGCAGATGATCACCCATTGGGTGAGGGAATCGTTCGAGAAGGTCCTCGGAGACTCGGCTGAGTCCATGGGGATGGATGTCGTCTACGATGTGGCGCACAACATCGCGAAGAAGGAGAGGCACGACATCGGCCGCCATCACGAGGACGTGCTCGTGCACAGGAAGGGCGCCACCAGGGCGTTCGCGCCCGGAAGGAGCGAGATCGCGATGAGGTACAGGGACGTCGGCCAGCCGGTCATCATCCCCGGGGACATGAGCGTCGGGACGTATGTCCTCGCCGGAAGGCAGGGGTCCATGGAGCAGACATTCGGGTCCTCATGCCACGGAGCCGGGAGGAAGATGTCCAGGAAGGCGGCGGCATCGTCGCTCACGGTGGAAGGCGTCATGAAGGAGATGTCCGACAGAGGGGTCTACCTGAGGAACGGCTCCGACGAGGGCGTCCTGGAAGAGGCTCCGGAAGCGTACAAGGACGTGGACGAGGTCATCTCGGTCGTCTGCGACGCGGGGCTGACCGCCAAGGTCGCCAAGCTGACACCCATAGGCGTGATAAAGGGCTGATCCCGTTTCCTTTCAGAACCCCAGGACCTTGGAGGCCGCCCTGCGGACCTCCTCCGTCTTCCCCTTCGGAGCGGACACGATGACGGCCCAGCCGTAGGGATCCCTGGACTGCAATGCCCTCGCGATGGGGGAGAACCTTGTCAGCGACCTTATCCTCCCTTCGCTGTCGGCTATCGCCACGTCGGTCTTCCCTATCTGCATCCGGCCCTGGAGGTTCGATGCCGACGTGACTTCTGCGCACACGTCCAAGATGTCCAGGCCCGCGGCGTCCGCGATCTCCGCCTCCAGGCGGTCCCTCCCGCCCTTTCCGGCGTATCCCAGGAGGATCCGGGCCTTCTCGTCGTCCATCTCGTCGCTGTACGCCGCGAATGCCTTCTTGTCCAGGTCCCTGGCCATCACCCTGCGAACCATCCTGGACGGGACGCCTCCGGACTCCGAGACCCTTGATACGAGCTCGGAATCTCCGATCAGGTAGATGTCGGACAGGTCCGTCCCGGAGGCCTCGGCGGCCTTGCAGAGCATCCTCTGGGCGATGCGGACGGTCTCGTGGAAATAGACGGTGGTGTACATCAGCGACCTGGAGACCATCAGGCCCTCGGCGGCGGTAATCCCGCCCCTGCTCAGGACGATCCTGTCGTTCATGACCATCATAGTCTTGATGAGCCTCTCGGTGTCGATGGTGCCGTGCGCGACGCCGGTGTGGTAGGCATCCCTCATGAGGTAGTCCATCTGGTCGGCATCCACCGGCCCGTGGATGATCTGATGGGCATAATCCTTGGACGGGAAGTACTCGTGCCGGTCCCAGAAGCGGTCGAGCGCCTCCTCCCCAGTGGACACCGGCGAGGAGATATACCCGCACACGGATTCCGGCGATATCCCCGCGGACTCGATGGCCTCGGCGATGGTTCCGCATCCGCCGAAGATGTCCTCGTCCCTCGGAAGGAGCGTCGGGACCTTCCCGAATATGAGGGCTCTCGCGAGCTCCATGTGGTCCATGCCGGTGGCCCTCTCCATGAATGGCTCCAGGGCATGGGAGAAGGGAGGATGGCAGATGTCGTGGAGCAGGCCGGCCATCCTGACGGAGTCGGAGTCCTCCCGGCTCAGCCCGATGGCCGACGCCATCCTGCCCGCGAGATGATAGGTTCCGAGGCAGTGCTCGAAACGGGAATGGTTGGCCGAGGGGAACACCAGGTTCCCGAGGCCGAGCTGCCTGACTCCCCTGAGCCTCTGCATCTCGTGCCTGTCGAGGATGTCCAGGAAGACGCCTCCGACCTCGATCGTCCCGTGGACAGGGTCCTGCACCACCTTGGAGCGGGGCAACTCACTCACCGGTCTTCCAGAGCTTGTCGCCGACGAAGTGGATCGTCTTGATGGCCTTGCCGGGCTGCTTGGAGGCCAGGTCCTGAGCCGGACGGAGGGCGACCCCGACCGCCAGGGGGGCGCCGTTCCTGGCGTCCTTGATCCAGACCATGTCGCCTTCGGCGATGTCCGGGTCGGCATCCAGGATGCCGGGGCCCATGATGTCCGCGCCGTTGGTTACGAACGGGACGGCGCCCATGTCGACGGTGACCGACCTCTTCTGGGGCCTGTACTTGAGGATCCCCCTGATGGTCAGAAAGGGCTTCCCCTCGTAGACCAGCCCGAGTATGTCGCTCTTGACGAAGATGAGCTGGTAGTCCGAGCTCTCGGCCAAATCCACCCCGTCAGCTTCGGAGAACACGGGGATGCCGAAAAGGCCCTCCAGCTCGTCCGCCAGGGCCTTGACCTCCTTGCTCCTCATCCTCTTCCGCTTGCGAATCATTATGTCTGCCATGATGTGCGCAGGAAGGGATACGGAGATATTGGACTTTCGGAGATGGCTGTAGAAATCCGAGGCGGCGGGATAGGGTGGATGGATGGATGGATTATAATGCCGTCCGCCTCGGAGACACTCAAGTTGCGGGTGATGCACACTTGTTGCCTTCGCTATTACCATCCACGGAACTGTATATAAGCGGAAGCAGGGGGGTGGACCGAAAAAGGTGCGGCTCCCCCGGATGTCTGGCTGCCTCCGAAAACCCCCGAAAACCCTGTCTCGGCATTTTCGGGGGCTCCGGGCGGTTGACGGTTATATCTGCCTGCATCCCCTTTAAGAGCTGGCATACCGATGCTCATACGGTA
>CAVHMZ010000021.1:0-9873 GCA_963637225.1 Segatella hominis | reverse complement strand
CTTCAACCTCGACAGGAAATGCACCCCCGAGGAGCTGAAAGCCGTCGAGGACTACGTCAACGAGGCCATCAAAGCGGCCATCCCCGTCGTATGCGAGGAGATGCCCATCGAGAAGGCTCGCGAGCGCGGAGCCATCGGAGTGTTCGGCGACAAGTACGGCGAGATGGTGAAGGTCTACACCATCGGCGACGTGTCCTGCGAGATCTGCGGAGGCCCCCACGTCTCCAACACATCGGAGCTCCAGGGCTTCAAGATCAAGAAAGAGGAGAGCTCGGCCGCGGGCATCCGCAGGATCAAAGCCGTAGTCGGCAAGTTCGACTGAAACTCCTTCCAAACGGCCCCTCCGACGGGGCTTCCCTTCCTTTTCCACGATCGCTCCTTCAAGGCGCCGCCGCGGCGAAAGAGCCTCCCGGCCATCGGGATGAGATTCCAGAAAAGTGGACTGGGCGAGATTCGAACTCGCGACTTCTTGCTTGCAAAGCAAGCGATCTAACCAGCTGATCTACCAGCCCAACAGTCCCGCGTAAACATGGTTCGGATATAAAGATTACGTCAGGCCCGAGATTGCTCCGCAACCGCTCTGCAGGATTCGCACTGGACATACGCACATGAATTCCGATGGATTAAAGACGGATTGCGCCTACGAGGCCATAGGCCTCGCGCGACGGCTTCGATCGGATTGAAATACATTGTCGCGTGTTAGCATGTAGCAAGGTGAATCGCATGTACGGCAAGAGCATCAGACTTGAGAGGATCATGGACAGGAACACCGGGAACTGCGTCATCGTCCCGATGGATCACGGCGTGTCGATCGGGCCCACCGAAGGGCTGGTCAACATGAAGAAGACCGTCGATGACGTCGCCAACGGAGGCGCCACGGCTGTCCTGATGCACAAGGGGCTGATCCGCTACAGCCACCGCACCAGCGGCCACGACATAGGCCTGATCCTCCACCTGTCCGCATCCACCGACATAGGAGTGACCAGCAACAGCAAGGTTCTCGTCGCCACCGTCGAAGAAGCGCTCAAGATCGGCGCCGATGCCGTGTCAGTCCACATCAACGTAGGGGCCGAGACCGAGCCCCAGATGCTCTCCGACCTCGGGGCCGTGTCCAAGGAATGCAACGAATGGGGGATGCCCCTCCTGGTCATGGCCTACCCCCGCGGCCCTAAGATAAAGAACTCTTACGACACCGATGCTATCGCCCACGCCGCCCGTGTCGCGACCGAGCTCGGAGCAGACATCGTCAAATGCAGCTACACGGGGGACATCGACTCCTTCAAAGAGGTCGTAAAGGGCACCCTGGCGCCGATCGTCATCGCCGGAGGCCCCAAGATGAGCTCCGACGACGACATTCTCCAGATGGTCTACGATTCCGTCCAGGCCGGCGGCCACGGGGTCTCCATCGGCAGGAACGTCTTCCAGCACAGGAACGTCGAGGGCATGACCCGCGCCATCAGCGACATCGTCCTCCGCGGATACACCGTCGAGGAAGCCAAGAAGGACAGCCTGAGCTGATATAATGGACAAGACCGCATGGATAAGAGCCGATGTTCCCGACGACAAGGCCGCCCGCAAGGAGATGGTTCTGTCCGCCCTAGAGAGCGGGATAGGGACGGCCATAGTCAGGCCCGGCGACGAAGACTTCGCCGAGCTGGGGAAAGTGGAGCTGGTCATAAACGACGGCGGCCATCTCGACAACGGATTCGAGCTCGTGGAGCTCAGGTCCCCCGCAGACCAGGACCGGGCCATGGCCATGTCCGGGAAGAAGAACGGACTCATCCTCGGAGCCTCCGACTGGACCGTCATCCCGCTGGAGAACATGATTGCGAAGTTCAGAGGATCCGGCACCAAGGTCTTTGCCTGCGCGTCCGACAGGGAGCAGGCCAAGCTGTACATGCAGACCCTGGAGAAGGGAGTCGACGGGATCGTGGTGTCCGTCGCAGACCCCGGCAGCGTCAGGCAGTTCTCCGGGATCGTTTCCGGAAGCCAGGACGTGGAGCTCACGGAGCTGGAGGTCACCGGGATAAAGAACATCGAGATGGGGGACCGCGTCTGCGTAGACACCGTTTCCATGATGGTCCCCGGAGAAGGTATGCTGATCGGGTCCCAGGCATCCTGCCTGTTCCTGATCCAGTCCGAGAGCGAGGACAACGGATACGTCAACGCCAGGCCCTTCAGGGTCAACGCCGGCGCTGTCCACGCATACGTCCTCGGCCCCGAAGGGAGGACCAGGTACCTGGGCGAGCTGAAGTCCGGAGAGCCCGTGACCCTGGTCTCCAGGGACGGCTCCACCCGCCTCTCCGCCGTCGGAAGATGCAAGGTCGAGCAGAGGCCCTTCGTGCTCGTGACCGCAACGGACGGGGAGTCTCAGTACTCCACCATCCTCCAGAACGCCGAGACCGTCAAGCTCGTCGCCAAGGACGGCGCGATCTCCGTGTCCAAGCTCAAGCCCGGGGACAAGATCCTCGGAAGGCTGGAGTCCGGAGGAAGGCACTTCGGCATGAAGATCGACGAGACCATAAGGGAGATCTGATGAGAGTCTGCGCCTCGCTCAGCACCCTCTCCGACCTCCCCCTGTCCGAGAGGGCGGACATGGTCGAGATACGCACCGATCTGCTGGACGCCATCCCGGACACCAAGGGGAAGAAGACCATCGTCACCTACCGCGGCGACGTGGACCTGGGCATCCTGCCGGAGGGATTCGACGGCTTCATAGACATAGGCGAGCGGGAGCGCCCGGAGACGGGCCTGACTGTTATCGGGTCGTACCACGATTACGAATCCACTCCCGAGGCGGGGAAGATAGCGTCCCTGCTCGGGTCCATGGACGCGGACATCCGCAAGGGCGCGTTCAAGGTGAACAGCCTGAGGGACCTGGTCAGCATCGCCGACGCCGCAGGCTCGGTGAAGGGGAGGCACGTCCTCCTGGGGATGGGCCCGCTGGGGACGGTCACAAGGATAAGGCAGTCTGTCCTGGGCAACGAGTTCTCCTTCGGATACGTCGGAGAGCCCACCGCCCCAGGGCAGCTGAGCGCCGACGAGATGCTGGAGCTGGGCGACGAGTGCATGGTGCTAGGTGTGCTCGGGAACCCGCTGAGCAAGAGCAGGTCCCCTGCCATGCACCGCGCGGCGCTGGAGGAGTCCGGCATCAACGGGATCTACCTCCCGTTCGAGACTGACAGCATAGACCAGCTGGAGGAGGTCATGCGCATCTACGGCATCCGCGGGATGAACGTGACCATCCCGTTCAAGACGGCGGTCATGGACCATCTCGACCGCATCGACAAGGATGCTTCAGAGATCGGGGCGGTGAACACCATCGTCAACGACGGCGGCGTCCTCACGGGATGCAACACCGACGTGGCCGGCATCGGAAAGGCGCTGGAGATCGCAGGATTCGACCCGGAGGACCGCAGGGTCCTGATCATGGGGTCCGGAGGGGCCGCCAGGGCCTGCGCCCATTTCATGTCCAAGCACGGCGCGGACGTAATGGTCACAGGCAGGAACAGAGGCATCGGAGAAGAGCTCGCAAAGGAGTTCGGCGCCGCCTACAGGCCGCCGTCCTCCGTATCTGTGAAGATGCACGACCTGATCGTCAACTGCACCCCTGTGGGGATGTACTCCGACGGGCCGTACCCCGTGAACATATCGGCGATCACGAAGGAGCAGGCAGTCTTCGACATGGTCTACTCCGACACCCCCCTGGTCAAGGAAGCCGTCGGCAAGGGATGCCGGGTCGCCTACGGGGCAGACATGCTGGCCGGCCAAGGCGCAGAATCGTTCAGGCTCTGGACCGGCAGGGGCGATGCGTTCGATGCTATGAGGAGGCAGCTCCCATGACAGGCATAGGAAGGTCCCACGGGTCGATAACCGTCATCAACGCCATGCCGTGCGGCATCGGGGCCACCATAGGCGTGGCCCTGGGGACCGTCGCGAGGTTCTCCGCTTCCGGAGACGAGAGGGCCGTCAGGATAATGAACGATGCCTCGGAGAACACTGAGATGGCGCGCATATGCGTCAGCAGGGCCTACGAGGCCGCCGGTGCGGAAGAGCCGGAAGGATGGTTCCTCGAGACGGATTCCCAGATCCCCGTGTCCAGGGGCCTGAAGAGCTCCAGCTGCGCCTGCAACGCCATCATCCGCGCGGTGTTCGACGAGATAGGCTTCGAGATGGATCGGGTGGACCTGATAAGGCTCGGCGTGGGATGCGCCAGAGAAGCCAAGGTCACCGTGACCGGGTCCTTCGACGATGCCTGCGGCTGCGGCCTCGGAGGGCTGGTCCTCACAGACAACCGCAGGGATGCCGTCCTGGAGAGGAGGGACATCGGAAGCTACGACGTGGTCATCCATGTCCCCGAGTTCAAGATAAGGAAGACCGGGCTCCCGCTGGAGAGGCTCCGCGCGATGGCGCCGGAGATGGAGTCCGTCATAGGCATGGCGATGGACGACCCGTTCAAGGCCATGACCCTCAACGGGAGGCTCATCTCAGAGGCCTCCGAAGTCGACAACAGCATCGCCGAAAAGGCCATGGCCTTGGGCGCGCTGGGCGCCGGCATGTCCGGCTCCGGGCCTGCCGTGGCGATAGTCGTGCCGTCCGGAGAAGGGGCGGCGTTCGCCGAGAGGATGGGGCTGAAGCCGTCTGAGACCATCCTCACCGAAACGAGGTGCGGAGAATGACATCCATCACGTTCAAGGGAGGCGTGGCGTCCGGCAGGATAGCCCCGCCCCCGTCCAAGAGCCATACGCACAGAGCATTCTTCCTGGCATCGATGGCCAGGGGGGAATCCAGGATCTCCAACGCGCTCCTGTCCGCCGACACCAGGGCCACCCTGGCCGCCTGCCGCGCCATGGGCGCCGAGATAGCAGAAGACGGAGAGGCCTTCAGGATCTCCGGCGGGAGGCTCCATGCGCCGGACATGGTCGATGCGGACAACTCCGGCACCACCATGCGCATATTCGCGGGCATCGCCTCGATGTTCGATTCCCCGGTGACGATAACCGGGGACGCATCCCTCAGGAAGCGCCCAATGGGGCCTCTCCTGGACGCGCTGTCCCAATCCGGCGTCAGGTGCGCGTCCGAGAACGGCCTCCCCCCGGTCACCGTCTGCGGGCCCAACAAGGGAGGGGACGTGTCCATCGACGGCGGCGTCAGCTCGCAGTTCATAACATCCCTGCTGATGGTGTCGCCCATGCTGCAGAACGACTCGACCGTAACCGTGCTGGGGAACACCGTGTCCGCCCCCTATCTGGACGTGACCGCCCATATGATGCGCCTGTTCGGTGCGTCGGTGTCGAAGACAGGCGGCATGTACGCCATCAGAGGCAGGACAGGGTACCGCCCTCACGACTACATGATCCCGGCGGACTTCTCCTCGGCCGCGTTCCCTATGGCCGCCGGAGCGCTGGCAGGAAGCGTCACCGTCACCGGCATGGACATGGACGACCCCCAGGGGGACAAGGCCATAGCGGACATCCTCAGGGCGGCGGGAGCGGATGTGTCCGTGCAGGGAACGGAGATAACCGTGTCCAAGAGAAAGCTGAGAGGGTGCGACGTGGACATGGGCAGCGTGCCCGACCTGTTCCCGATCGTTGCCGTGCTGCTCTCCACGGCGGAGGGCGACAGCCGCCTCTACGGGGCCCCGCAGCTGAAGTTCAAGGAGAGCAACAGGATCGAGACGGCAGTGGACATGATAAACGCCATCGGAGGATCGGCGGAGGCCACGGACGACGGATGCATCATACACGGTAAGCCCAGGCTGAAAGGCGGAAGGATCGTCCACAAAGGCGACCACAGGATAATGATGTCCGCCGCCGTCGCATCGCTGGTTTGCGAAGACGGGGTGGAGATGGACGATGCCGAATGCTGCGCCGTGTCCTTCCCCGGGTTCCCGGAGAAGATGTCCGCCATCGGGCTGGAGTCGGAACGATACCATGTACTCGACAGGATCTAAAGTGAAGTTCACGCTCTTTGGCAGGAGCCACGGCCCCTGCGTGGGCGGCATATTGGAGGGCATCCCGGCAGGCTTCCGCATTGACGAGGACGCCATCGCCGAGGAGATGGAGCTGAGGAAGCCCGCTGGGAAGATCGGCACCCCCAGGCGCGAGAAGGATGCCGTCGAGATCGTCCAAGGGATCCTCTGCGGGAGGGCCGACGGGAACCCCATCCTCCTGAAGATCGCCAACGGCGACACGGACGGCTCGAAGTACATGAGGTTCTACGAAACCCCCCGCCCCGGGCATGCAGACCTCCCTGCGCTGCTGAAGTTCAGGGACCATGACCTCAGGGGCAGCGGGCAGTTCTCGGGAAGGCTCACGGCAGCCGTTGTGGCTGCGGGGGCGATCGCCAAGCAGCTCGTCGCCGAAGAGGGCATCCGCGTGGCCGCGTTCACAAGGTCGGTCCACGATGTTGATGACGAGTCCCCTCGGACATTCGACGAAGCCTTCGGGTCCAGAGCATACGCCACGAGGGCCTGCACGCGGGACCTGGACGAGGCCATGCGCTCGGAGATCGAGAAGGCGGGATCCGAAGGCGACAGCGTCGGAGGGGTCGTGGAATGCCTGATCGATGGGCTGCCGATAGGATTCGGCGGGATATGGTTCGAGGCACTCGATGCGGAGCTTGCCAGGGCCATGTTCGGGATACCGGCCTGCAAAGGAGTGGAGTTCGGCGACGGCTTCGGCCTGGCCCGCATGAAGGGGTCCGAGAGCAACGACCCCTACCGCTTCCGCAACGGGAGGATAGTCACAGAGAGCAACCATCTGGGCGGCATAGTCGGCGGAATGTCCGACGGGGCCGACACGGTGCTCAGGATAGCGTTCAAGCCTACGCCGTCCATTGGCGCGAGGCAGGAGACGGTCAACCTCCGCACGGAGAAGGATGATACGGTGGAGGTCACAGGAAGGCACGACCCGTGCATAGTCCCCAGGGCTGTGGCGGTCGTCGAAGCCATGGCCGCTCTGACGGTGGCCGATCAGATGATGAGGGGATACCGATGGGATTGGAAGAAGCGAGGAAAGGCATACAGGAGATAGACTTCGAGATCCTGGGCCTTATGGAGAAGAGGCTCCGCCTGGCCCGCGAGGTCGGGGAGGACAAGGTCGCCCGCAACGCAGCCGTGAGGAACATAGCGCAGGAGAAGAACGTGATAGACCGTTACAGAGGGTTTGCGCTGGAGCACGGCATGAACCCGGTCTATGCGGAGCAGATATGCAAGATCCTGATGCAGGAGTCCATAGAGGTCCAGGCATCCCTGCCCAGGAGCGCGTCCGAGTCTCGCCATGTGGCGATAGTCGGAGGCTACGGGAAGATGGGGAGATGGTTCGCCGACCTGCTCAAGCAATCCGGCCACAGGGTGGACATCATCGACCCGTCGTCGGGCAACGGGCTGACTCTCGAAGACGCGAAATGGTCCGACACCGTGATCGTCTCCGTCCCCATATCCCGCACCCGCGGCATTCTGGAGAAACTGGACGGGATATGCTCTCCCGAGACCCTGATATTCGACATAGCGTCCCTGAAATCGCCTTTCGCCGACACGCTGGAGGAGATGGGGAAGCGCCGCAAGGTCTGCTCCGTGCACCCGATGTTCGGGCCTTCGGCGGAATCGATGTACGACAGGAACCTGCTGGTCTGCGACTGCGGGTCCAAAGAGGGCGTAGACTCCGTCATATCCCTGCTGGGGAACCACGGGGCGGACGTGACGACCATGCCCATCAGGAAGCACGATGTGTACATGTCATACGTCCTGGGGCTGAGCCACGCGGTCAACATAGCGTTCTTCACCGTGCTGGACAGGAGCGGCATCAGCTTCGAGGAAATGAGGACGGTCGCATCCACCACATACAACAAACTCATGGACACCAATGTGTCCGTCGCTCTGGAGGACCCGTACCTGTACTACGAGATCCAGCACCTGAACGCCTACCGCGAGGATATGCTGGGCGAGTTCGACCGCGCCGTCCACGAGGTCGTGGAGGCCGCGCTGGCCGACAGCCCCAAAGCGTTCAAAAACTTGATGGACAAAGGCAGGGAGTACTTCACCTGACCCCGCCCATCCCCTTGAGGATCGGGAAAACATCTTTCATCTTCTCCATCACCGCCGCCCTGCCGTCATAGAGACGGCGGTAGGCCCGAACGTTATCTGGATCGGGCTCGAAGGAGCGGTCGACCTCGGTGACCTTCCCCATCGCATCGATGATGTCCGGGACATCGCCGACAGAATATGCGGCTGCGGCGCAATCGGTCAGGAGGGCTCCTCCGCGGTCCTTCATGACGACGGCCCTGCTGCCGATCATGTCCGCCTTGACCTGGTTCCAGACATCGTCTGCGCTGCCGCCCTCGGCGATGATCATCTCTGACAGGTCCACGCCCGCATCACGATAGAGGCCAGTCACAGACATATAATCGTAGCCTATGGCTTCGAGCACGGCCCTCCATAAGGCAGCACGATCCGTGTCCAGCGTCAGGTTCAGGAACGCCCCGCATGCATCAGCCATGTCGCCGAAGCCTCCGGTGAGGTATGGGAGGAATGTCACTCCGTTGGAGCCCGCAGGGACCTTGGAAGCCCCCTTGCTCAGATCGTCGTAGTCCGCAGAGCCTCCGCAGACGCTGTCCCTGAACCATCTCAAAGACAGGCCTCCTGTGCGGATGAAGCCCCAGTAGAAGTATGAGTCGTCCAAAGTGCCGCTGTTGAATATCAGGCCTGTGCCGTGGGAGCTTAGCGAAGGCTTGATGCCGTCGGTGGAGACGCAGAACATTGCGCAGGTACCGGCCACATCGACAGCCATGCCGGGCTGATGGATGCCGCACCCGATCATGGACTGCATCGTGTCCCCCGCGCCGCAACAGACCGGTATGCCGGACGGGAGTCCTGTCTTCTCGGCCATCTCCTCCGTGAGATGCCCGGCGATGTCCCAAGCCTTCCTGATCCGGGGCATGAACGACCTGTCGAGGCCCAAGATGTCCAGCTGCTCGTCGGACCATCTCTTGGCCGTCACGTCGTATCCCATACCCCATCCCGACATGGCTCCCTGATCGATGAAGGCATCCTCTGCAGTTAGCCCGGCGAGATGCAACAAGATGTAAGGGGCGTTGTGCACGAACTTCTCGCACTCGTAGCCATTGGCCAGGAACCATCTGGCGAACATCGCGGGGAACATGCAGCTGGCATCGGCGTTCCCCGTCTGTTCGGCCCAGATGTCCAGGCCCTTGGAGTTTATGGCATCGGCATCATCCTGCGTGCGGGAGTCCAGGTAATTGATGTACGGAGTGACGGAATCGCCGTCGGCATCCACGCCGGTTATGCCGCAGATGATACCATCGCCCATGATGGAACGGATATCGGAAGGGTCCAGGCCCTTGGAGCGCATCTGCTCCGAGCATTGGGCCATGCCCTTTACCGTCAATGACAGGTACTTGTCGGCATCCATCTCCACATGGCGCGGCGAAGGATGCCGGATGGTCGTGGGATTGGATGCCTGCGCCACGCAAGAGCCGTCGGAAGAATGAACGGAAACTTTGACGCTCTGGGTGCCGGCATCGAATCCGAGATAGAACCTGTCGTTTGACATGACCTGGAGCATCAAAGGACTCCGATAAGCAATTTGGGGAGAAGGGGCCGAGCCCCCTCTCGATTGAATCGGACGGAGGGCCCGTTCAGTAGAGATATGCTCCGTCGGAGCCGCTGGAGACCAGTTTCCTGTACTTCCTCTGGACGCCGACCACTGGGCGCTTGAGGGGCTCGAAGTCCCTCAAGCGCTGGGCGATCTCCTCGTCGGTCAGGCGGACATTGAGCTTCCTTGCGGGGATGTCGATGTCGATGATGTCCCCGTCCCTGACGGCGGCGATGGGGCCGCCCGCATACGCCTCGGG
>CAVHMZ010000020.1:0-21188 GCA_963637225.1 Segatella hominis | reverse complement strand
TTTTCGGAATCATCCTTTTCGCCGGACGGGCCCCACCAGCGTCCGACCTCCAGGCAGTAATAGCTAGACTTCACGAATCCGGCGCAAGCCTCTTCGAACCTCATGCCCAGGAACGCGGAGATGCTGTGGGCCAGGCTCTTCATGGTATCTTCGCGCCTTTCCGTATCGATCCGCGCCCTGTTCGCCTCGTAGACGCCGTAGTAGAACGCGATCGCATCGTCCAGGATGCAGTAGGTCGGGCGCTTCGGCGCTCCGTACATGGGGTTGCGGATGCCCAGAATGCCGAGCTCCGTCAGCCTGGCAAGGTAGTTGCCGCAGGTCCTCTTCTCGATTCCCGTCTTCTCCGAGACGGCCTTGGCCGTGACAGATCCTTCGGAAACGGCTCTGATCACCTTGCGGAAGTGGTCGGCCTGCGGAGAGCCGGTGCCTATCTGCAGCTGGATCTCTTTCTGCAGCGGAGCCTGCTCTCTGAGGAAGACGTTCCACAGGCAATCCTCATATGCGGAGCCCGCAGCCTCCTTGTGGAACGCGGGAATCCCTCCAAGGGTCAGATAGAGCTTCAGGACATCCAGGTCGGGCATCCCGGGATGCATCTCTGCCGATTCCCCGAGGGACAGCGGCTTCAGCTCTATGCTGTTGGGGAACCTGCCGTAGAGGGGGCGGACGGGGTCCGACGTGAGCTCGACCATCATGGACGAATGGGATCCGCAGAGGATGACCATCGTCCCGGTGCCTTCCAGGAGCGCGTCTATGAACCTCTGGACCTCGGAGGATATCGCGTTGCCGGAATTGTCGGACACGAGGTACTGGAACTCGTCGAACACGACGACTGTCTCCTCCTCTCTGCAGCATCCGGCTATGGCCTTGAGGCAGGAGTACATGGTCCCGAACGGCCCGGCCTTCACGCTGGTCGCCTCTTCCAGGACATCGGCCATGTACTCCAGCCGGCTGGACTCGGATCCGATAGAGAACTCGAACCTGATCGAGCGCTTCCCTTTGCAGAACTGCCTGATGAGCTCGGACTTGCCGATGCGCCTCCGGCCGTAGATGAGGCAGGTCTTGACTCCTTCCCTCTTCCACAGGGAGTCCAGCATCTCCAGTTCGCGCGCTCTGCCGACGAAGGCCATGGTTGCACAAAGGCCTCGGGAGATATATCTGTATCGTTAGGGAAAATAATTTTCCTGAAATATTTTAGAGAAAATGATTTTCCCTAATTTTCAGGCTTTTCGTCAGGATGCATCGAAACCGTAGCCTTCCAGGACCTTCCTCATTCCCGAGATGTCGTCGGCCTCTGCTGTCCTGGGGTCGATGGCATCCATGAAGGAAGCGGCGAACAGCGGATAGTGGCGGATGCCCTTGTCATCGACGAACAGGTTCCTCGTCTCGAACATGATCCCTTCGGTCCCCCACAGTTTCATGGTCCTGTCAAGGGAGCGACAGCTTCTGTTGCTACCAGATTTCACCTCGATGCAGCATACCTTTCCCCCGACGATGGTGACGAAGTCGATCTCCATGCGAGGGTCGTCCTTGCTGAGGTACATCAGGGGCCTGCCCTGTGCGGCGAAGGCCTGTGCGACGGCGTTCTCGGCAATGGCCCCTGCATTGACATCCGGGTTCCCGAAGAACACCTCCTTGAAGACGGACTCGTCGTACCTCGACAGCAGGAGCCCCGTGTCGCTCATGTATAGCTTGAACGAATTGGGCATGATGCGCTCCTCCAGGGGGCTCTTGGGCTCCGTGATGTTGCAGCAGGTCAATGTGGTGCAGGCCATCGACAGCCAGTCCAGCGCCGGGGCGTAGTATCTGAAGCCTGTGGAACGGGGCCTTTCCTCCCCTTCGGAGGCCTCTACTTCGCTGTACTTGAACTTCTTGTTCTCGGCAGACAGCATCGAGGGGAGCGACCTTAAGCAGGATTCGGTCCTGAGCCTCACGTTCCCGTCTGCGTACTTCCTGATGTCGTCAAGGTACTGGCTGAAGATCTCGCTGTGGATCCCGCCGATATCTGTGAGCACATGCGTCTCGGAATATGCCTTGACCGCCTGCGGCATTCCGCCGACCACGACGTATCTCGTGAACAGGTCCGAGACGGTTCTGAACACGGCTTCATCGATCGGCTCCATGTCCGAGATGCTCCTGCGGATCCTGTTTATCGCTTCTTCGGGCATGTCCAGGGCCCACAGGAACTCCTCGAAGTCCATGGGCTTCAGCTCCGTGCGCTCTACATATCCGATGGGGTTGAGCCCGATCTCTTTCATCCTGATGCCGAGGAGCGAGCCGGAGGCAATGACCCTGAAGCGGCCGTCGACGGCGAAGGGCTTCAGTGCGGTCCTGGCATCCGGGCACTCCTGTATCTCGTCGAAGAACAGCATCGTGCGGCCGGGCTCGAACCGGAACCCCCTGTGGATGACAGAAAGCCTCTCGATCACGCTGTCGACGTCCAAGCTCCCTTCGAATGCCTTCCGGCTCTCGCAGTCTATGGAGAAATCGATATGCAGGAAGCCGCTTCCGTAGGCTCTTTCGCCGTATTCCCTGACGGAATATGTCTTCCCGACCTGCCTTGACCCCATCAGGAGGAACGCGGTCTTCCGTCCGGACAGGTCCCATTCTCTGATGGCTTCTTCGATCTTGCGGCGCACGGACTTGGATGGGCAGGCACGCTTATCAAATTTTCTGAGGTTTTGAAAGGGGTATAATGCATATTTTCTGAATCTTTCTAAGGGGTCATATGCAAATTTTCTGAGATTTTGAGGTCATCGATTTGCAGATTCTCTGAGATTTGAGAAAGGAAGGCCTGCGGATGTGCGGGTCCGTAAGGCAATAGAGAAGGGATCCCGGCCCGAAGGCCGGGTAAGATGTTCAGAAGAGCTGCTCGGAGCAGTACGGGCAGAACTTGGGCGTCTTCGGAAGCCCCGAGATGTCCTGTCCGCAGTACGGGCAGTTCTTGAACTGCGGGCCCGCGCCCCCGGCAGCGCCTGCGGGCGGAGCCTGCTGCTGCATCTGAGGCGAAGGCTTCCCGCAGTTGTTGCAGAACTTGTACGGGTAGCTGTTGGGGCTGCCGCAGTACGGGCACATCGTCTGAGGGGCCTGCTGTTGCTGCTGCGCCTGGACCCCCTGGACCGGCTGCTGCTGGAGCTGCTGGTACATCTGGGGGAACAGGAGCATCCCTGTGCCCATGGCCGCGCCTCCCTGGGAGTTGCCGATGGCATCCGCCATCCTGTCCATGACCTCGTACTTCTTGAACGCCTCTCCGTTGGCGCTGCTGAACTGGAGGTACTCGAAGACCTTCTTCTGATCCTCCTCGGTGGTCCTGACCTCCGAGATCTTCAGGGACAGGAGCTCGATCCCCCTCTGCTGGAAGTACTGCTCCACGAGGACCTTCGTCGTGGTGGAGGCCTTCTCGATGTTGTTCAGCACATCCATGTAGTACTGCTTGGACAGCTGCTGGGTGACCTGCTCGTTGATGAACCCCTTCATGAAGGCGTTCACGTCGCCGGTGGTGTAGTGCTGGAGCCCTCCGATGACCTGCGTGAAGAACACAGGCACGTCGGTGACGCGGAACTGGTAGTCCCCGTTGGACATGAGGGTTATAGGCACCTCGTATCCGGGGGCCGCCTTGATCATGGCGCGGATGCCCCACTTCCCGTTGAACATCTTCAGCGAGATGTAGATGATCTGCACCTTGAACGGGGTCTCCTTGAACCCGAGGGCCAGGTTGTACAGCTTGGTCAGCCAGGGGATGTTGTTGCTGGTGATCATGTGCCTTCCGGGCTCCAGGACGCCGGTGAGCTGCCCGTCCCTGACGAACACCGCCACGGCGTGCTCCGGGACGGTGACGGATGTCAGCGTCCTCAGGTCGTCGTGCTCGTAAGCGTAGATTATGTCGTCGGGGCCCTGGGAGTCCCATGTGACTACGTTGGTCTTTCCCATTCTATCACTCTCCTGACTTCTCGAATCCTCTCATGATGGTCTCCCTCTTGATATAGGCCTCCATCATGTCGTCCACGGTGCGTTCCAGGCCCCTGATCCCTTTCTTGACCTCCTCGCCGCAGTCCACTGCGGCCAGCAGGTCCGAGGTCTCGGCCCTGAGCGCCTGTATGTCCTCTATGAGCCTGGCATCCCAGGCGACGAGGGCGTCCAGGTCCTTCTCCAGGATCTTCACCGCGGAGTGGAACCCGGAGTATCCGTTGACTGCTTTCTTGACATCTATGTCGTACTTGTCGACCTTTGTCCTGACCCTCTCCACGTCCATCATGAGGTCGGGCTGAGAGACCAGCTCCCTCTGGATGGAGGCCAGGTCCGCCTTGGTCCCCTGCAGGGCGCGGGACAGCTCGTTCCTGACGGCCCTGTCCTCCTCCCTGCGGAGGTTCTTCTCCCTGTATCCCCTGTACAGGGGGATGTAGAGCGCGATCCTCTCGGTGAGGGACATATCGCTCTTCATCTTGCTCTTGATGTCTTCTTCCATTCCCATGGTTCTCACGCATCCTTGTTCTTGACCGCCATTATGATGCCGACTACGGCGAGCACTATTATGATCGCAGCGGCTGTCAGCAGCACCTCGCCGGTGGCGCTGTACACGAAGCATGCGGCTCCGATGCCCGCGGCGACTGCTCCTCCTGCCAGGGCGGCATCTGCCGAAGAGGGGCCGAAATTGTCCTCTCCTCCGGTCCTGGAGAAGCTGACCGCCGCCGTGTACGCTCCGAATATCACGAGGATCGCTCCGAAGGTGTTCAGGAGGTCTCTCGTGTACCAATAGAGGATCAGCCCTATGGCGACCGCAATGAGCAGCGCTCCGAGGGAGATCGCGCTCCAGGTCCTCGGCTTCATTCCGTTAGATCCGTTTTCCATTTCCATCCCTCTCATATCTTCAGGGCAGCCGACAGGTCCGTGTCCGAGATGACTCCCGGGACGAGCCTGTTGAACTCGTGCGGAAGTGTCAATCCGTTGGCTCCGCTGTCGCAGGGCACGTAGATCAGCCTCTTCACGGCCGGGCTGCTCAGTTTCAGCTTGGAATGAGTTTTGGCGCACTGCGCGAGGTAGAGCTCTACGAGCCTTGCCGCCTCGGCCTTGGTGCTCAGGGGTATGACTATCTCCCTGGTTCCGGGAGCGTTCATGGACGCGGCCTCCGCCAGCTTCCCGATGCCGGCTCCCCCGCTGATGCTGTCCTCCTGTCCTTTGAACCTGGACATCATGGTGCTCTCGGGCGCGTTGGAGAATATGTCCGTCAGCCCGTAGCGGGGGTCGGCGAGGGCCCTGCGGGAGACGGTGAACGTGGCAGGGACCATCAGGTCCTCCCTGACCTCCACGGCCTTCTTGGAGAACAGGGAACCCGTCGTGAAGCTGTACTTGAGGTCCACGTCCCAGAACGGGAAGAGGACCTTGCCGGATCCCGGGCATATCGGGAGCGTGCCGCCGTTGCGGGCGGCCACGATGTCCTCTACGTTCTTGAACAGGTCGAACTCCCTCTCCTTCTTGTCCAGCAGTCTGTTCCATTCGGGGCTGTCCGGGTACTCGATGCTGCCGAGCTTGTTGATCAGCTCCAGCATCTTCAGCGGGTCTTTCGTGGCCCCGTTGTTCACCATGTCGACGGTGTTCTTCAGGGTCCTGCACTGGCCTATCTCCAGGTCCACGGCCCTCAGCATGACGGCCATCTTCGGGTCGGCCAGGATGTCCTTCTTGGCGGATTCCAGCATGTTCTCTGCGCTCTCGGCCTTCATGGTGCACCCGAGGGCGTCGCCGTTGAGGACGAGGTCCGATGCGGCGCACACTTCGGACAGGGCGTCGAGGCGGGAGGCCAGCGGGCCGTAGCCCTTGCACTTCCTGACGGCATCCGCAGACTCCCTGAAGTTCTTGGACATCAGCGCGAACCTTCCGGGCGTGGTGTCCTTCAGGAGCATGGAGTTGCTGATGATCATCGCGTAGGCCGTGGCGAGGTTCTCGCCCTCGGCGACGTCGACCTTGTTCTGCCCGTCCACGGCAAGGGGCTCCAGGCTCTTCAGCTTGGCGTTGAACTCGAACGCCTGGGCGGAGGTGTGCTTCGACCGCGCCGGCTCGCCCTTCGCGAAGGGGAGGACGATCAGCGGCGAGGATATCACCGAGCTCAGGGCGAACCTGTACTCCCTCAGCTCGACGTCGAGCATGGGCTTGACGTTGTTGACGTAGATGTTGTGCCTCGCGATGGGGTCCACGTTCTCCGTCTGCGCGAGGGAGAACCCGCCCGGGATGGCCTTGCCTATCCATGATTTGATCTCGGACATCATCTGGTCCATGTAGGCCTTGGCATCCACGCGCTGCTGGCTTGTCCCGCAGCAGGGGCATGTGACGTAGGCCGAATCGGACTCGATGTCCTTGCGTTCCAACGGAGCGCCGCAGTACTTGCAGCGCAGCTCTACCATCTGGTCCATGTTACCTGTTCATCCTCGCGAACGATATCTGAGTCTCAAGGGCCGCGATCTCCGCTTGGAGCCTGGCCTCCATCGCGCGCATCTCTCCCATCGCCCTGTCATAATAGCCTTTCGATATCTCGTCCGAGCGGTTCGAAACAGCGGAATAGCATGCGCGGCAGATGTATATGTGCTTGAAGTCGGAGGGCTTCGACCTTGCCGAAGGCTTCTCGTCCTTGTCCAATGCGGGCGAAACGTCTGCGGGGGCGGAATAGAAGTGGATGCCCTCTCCGGTGGCGATCCTCCCGCACAGCCAGCAGGTGCAGGTTCTGGAGTAGGCCTCCATCTTCTGCTTGTTGGAGTCTCCGTTCTGGCCGTTCTGCTGGCGGTATCCCATGGCGATCTGCTCGTACTCGGCCGCCTGGGACGGGTCGTTCCAGACGACGGAGTCCGCCAGGGTCTCGTACGATATCGCCATCAGGTTGAAGAACTCGGTGTTCCCGGTGATGGTGGAGTCGTTCCTGAACAGCTCCAGCACGATCAGGTTCTTCTCGCCGATCTTGGACTGGAACTCCTGGGCCAGCTCCTGGAGGGCCGCGCTCTTCTTCTTCAGCGCCTCGGAGTCCCCTCCCGTGGAGAGGAGCTCGATCTTCCTCGCGGTGAGGTCGCACTCCGTGATCAGCTCGTCCCTGTTTATCGTCATGAGTCCGAACTCGAACTCGCCGGAGCTCAGCTTGGAGAGCTTGTCCTTCAGGTTCCGGTAGGCGCCGACGGTGGTCAGCCTGTCCTTCAGGTCGATCATAGCCACCTTGACGGCCGCGGAATCGTCTTTGCCCCCGTCCTTCGATATCGATTTCTGGAGGTAGTCGCGGGCCTTGGCGTACTCTCCGCGCTTGATGAGCTCTTTCCCCTCGTCGTAGAGGTCGTCTCCGCTCTTGAACAGCTTGAAAGCCATGGTTCATCCCTTTGCGACACCATAGACGTTCTTAGCTTTTAAACCTGGGTCGCCGTCCTGCATCCATCTTGCAGGCCGTCCCGCCGGCTGCGGTCCCGGGCATTCCCCGCCGGGAGCGGATAGCCGTTTCATCGTTTTCATCGCAGAATCCTGTACATTCATGCAGTTTCAACGATTTCAAAGGATGATAATTAGATATTTGTCTAATGTTGGATGGGTTTATTGGCGTTTTCATCATCTTTCTTACGAAACATTTATACGTCAGAATTGTACAATGGGGAATCATGTCCTACACTAGGTTCGATGCTGTCGAGGAGGCCTTCGCAAGGCCCCCCGTCAAGGCCGTGCCCCCTGCGGACGCCACGTCCGAGTACTACGGATGCTGCGTCTTCAACAGGAAGAACATGAGGAAGTACCTGTCCGCCGACACCAGGCAGAAGGTCTACGAGTCGATCGAGCAGGGAGTCACGCTCAACAGGGACGTCGCCGAGCAAGTCGCCGCGGGCATGAAGCGCTGGGCGATGGACATGGGAGCGACCCACTACACCCACTGGTTCCAGCCCCTCACCGGCGGGACCGCCGAGAAGCACGATTCCTTCGCGGACCCCTACGGAAAGGGGGAGAGCCTGGAGACCTTTACCGGGAAGCTGCTCTGCCAGCAGGAGCCCGATGCGTCCTCGTTCCCCAGCGGAGGGCTCAGGAACACGTTCGAGGCCAGGGGATACACCGCTTGGGATCCCTCCTCGCCCGCTTTCGTCATGGGGGACACCCTGTGTATCCCTACGGTGTTCATATCATACACGGGAGAGGCCCTGGACTTCAAGACCCCTCTCCTGAAGTCCGAGGCGGCCGTCTCCAAGGCCGCGGCGGAGGTCCTGAAGTACTTCGGGATCAAGGAGGACCCCGTCTACTCTTACCTTGGGTGGGAGCAGGAGTACTTCCTGGTGGACGCATCGCTCTACGCCATGCGCCCCGACATAATCATGGCCGAGAGGACCTTGGTGGGCCACAACTCGGCGAGGAACCAGCAGCTGGAGGACCACTACTTCGGATGCATCCCCGGGAGGGTCATCGAGTTCATGAAGGATCTGGAGTTCGAGGCCTACAAGCTCGGGATCCCGATAAAGACCAGGCACAACGAGGTCGCGCCCAACCAGTTCGAGATCGCGCCTGTCTACGAGCAGGCCAACCTGGCCATCGACCACAACCTGGAGCTCATGGCCCTGATGAAGACCGTCGCCGAGAGGCACGGGTTCAAGGCCATCCTCCATGAGAAGCCCTTCGCTGGCATCAACGGGTCCGGGAAGCACTGCAACTGGTCCCTGGGAACGGAGTCCGGCATCGGCCTGATGTCCCCCGGGAAGAGCGACAAGGACAACCTCAGGTTCCTGACTTTCATGGCCAACGTGCTCAAGGCCGTCTACGATAACAACGCCCTGCTGAAGGCCAGCGTCATGACCGCCTCCAACGCCCACAGGCTCGGAGCCAACGAGGCCCCTCCGGCGATCATCTCGTCGTTCCTCGGGACCCAGATCTCCGCCGCGTTCAACGAGCTCCTGAACAGCAGGGACATGGTCAAGATCGCAGGGAAGAGCAAGTACAGCCTCGGGATCCCCCAGATCCCCGAGCTCCTGCTGGACAACACCGACAGGAACAGGACCTCGCCCTTCGCGTTCACCGGGAACAGGTTCGAGTTCAGGGCCGTCGGATCCTCCGCGAACTGCGCGTCCGCCATCACCGTCCTGAACACCATCACCGCCCGCCAGCTCGTGCTGTTCAAGGAGGCCGTCGACAAGAGGATCGCCTCCGGGATCCCCGCCATGCAGGCCGTCCTGGACGAGACCAGGGAGACCTACAGGGCCTGCCAGAAGGTCTGCTTCGACGGCAACGGGTATTCCGACGAGTGGAAGGCCGAGGCCAAGAAGCGCGGCCTGGACTGCGAGACCTCCGCGCCCGTGTGCTACGACGCTTTCATCAGCGACAGGACTGTCGCCCTCTACAGGGAGACCGGCGTCCTCACCGATGTCGAGCTGAAGGCCAGGGCCGAGATCAACTGGGAGATCTACAGCAAGAAGATCGAGATCGAGGCCAGGGTCCTCGCCGACCTCACCGCCAACCACATCCTTCCCGTGTCCACCAGGTATCAGAGCATCCTGCTGGACAACGTCTCGAAGATGAAGGACATCTTCTCCGACAAGAAGGACTTCGAGCAGGTGGCCGCAGGCGAGATCAAGATCATCAAGGACATCGCCCTGCACACCAGCGAGGCGAGGGCCATCGCCGTCAAGATGGAAGAGGAGTGCGACAGGATCAACGCCCTGGAGGAGTCCAGGCAGAAGGCCGTGGAGTACCACGACATTATCGCCCCTTACCTCGAGAAGATCAGGACCCATGTCGACGCGCTCGAGATGATCGTGGACGACGAGATGTGGCCCCTCCCCAAGTACCGCGAGCTGCTCTTCATCCGCTGAGGCGGACATCGAAAGGTGAGTGGACCGGATGGAAACTGGACTGTACGATCCGAGCTACGAGCACGACGCATGCGGAGTCGGGATGGCCGTCAATATAGACGGCCGGAAGGACCACCGCATCGTGGAGTACGGGCTTGAGCTGCTGGAGAACATGGCCCACAGGGGCGCCGAGAACGGAGACGGGAAGACCGGGGACGGCGCCGGGATACTGGTCCAGATACCTCACGCTTTCATCACCAAGCTGGGCATCCCCGTCCCCGAGGCCGGAAGGTACGGGACGGGGATCGTCTTCCTGCCGAAGGGCTCTCCTTCGGCGGACAGGTTCATGGGGCTGTTCAGGGCCGTGTGCGCCAAGAGCTCCCTCTACGTCATCGCGGAGAGGGAGGTCCCCGTGGACAGCTCCGCCCCCGGCCCCATGGCCCTGGAGTGCGAGCCGAGGATCGTCCAGGTCTTCGTGACGTCCTACGACAGCCCCGAGGTCCTGGAGCGCAAGCTCTACAGGGTCAGGAAGATCGTCAGCAACGCGGTCGCCGAGTCCGGCGAGCCGGGATGCGGGGAGTTCTACATCTGCAGCCTGTCGACCAGGTGCATGGTCTACAAGGGGATGCTCACCCCCAGGCAGCTCAGGGAGTACTATCCCGACCTGTCCGACCCGGACTTCGCGTCGGCGGTCGCCATGGTCCATTCCAGGTTCAGCACCAACACCCTCCCCGCGTGGAAGCTGGCGCAGCCCTTCAGGATGCTCTGCCACAACGGGGAGATAAACACAATCAGGGCCAACAGGTCCTGGATGCAGGCCCGCGAGGGCATGATGCGGTCCCCGCTCATACCGGACGCGGAGGAGATCTTCCCGATCATGCAGCAGGGGATGAGCGACAGCGCCACCCTGGACAACGTGTTCGAGTTCCTCACCATGTCCGGGAAGGACATGCCCAACGCCCTGTCCATAATGATCCCTGAGTCCTGGAACGACAGGAATCCCATCCCTGACAGCCTGAAGGCCTATTACGAATACCATTCCATACTGATGGAGCCCTGGGACGGCCCCGCCGCGGTGCTGTTCACGGACGGCGTCTGCGCGGGCGGGATGCTGGACAGGAACGGGCTCCGTCCCGCCAGGTACTGCATAACAGACGACGGCATGGTCATCCTGGCCTCCGAGGCCGGGGTCATCCCCCTGGACCAGGTGAGGATCGTGGAGACCGGCCGCCTGAAGCCCGGGAAGATGTTCATGGTCGACACCTCGGCCGGCCGCATCATCAGGGACGCCGAGATCAAGAGCAGGCTGGCCAATGCCTACCCCTACAGGGACTGGCTGGAGAAGAACCGCCTGGATCTGGACAAGCTGTCCTCCGGAAGGCAGGTGGGCCGCACGGTCGAGGACATGGACCTGAAGCTCGCGGAGTTCGGCTACTCCGTCGAGGACGTGGACAGGGTCATGAAGCCCATGGCCGAGACCGGGAAGGAGGCCATAGGCTCCACCGGCTACGACGCTCCGCTCGCCATAATGTCGGAGCTGCCGCAGAGGCTGTTCAGCTACTTCCGCCAGCAGTTCGCCCAGGTCACCAACCCTCCGATCGACCCGATAAGGGAGGAGCTGGTCATGTCCACGATGGGGTACATCGGCGCGGTGGAGCAGAACATACTGGATCCCGCCCCCAGGCACTGCAAGGTCGTGAAGGCAAGGCATCCCGTCATCACCAACAGGGAGCTGGACCTGCTCAGGAACCTCAGGTACAGGGGCTTCGACTCCGTTACATTGGACACCACATTCCCCGCCGACGGGGCGCCCGGCGCGCTGGAGAAGGAGCTGGACAGGCTCTGCTCCGAGGCCGAGAAGGCCGTCGACGACGGCGCCGGATACATTATACTCTCGGACAGGGGCACATCAAGGGAGAGGGCGGCCATGCCCTCGCTCTTGGCGCTGTCCGCGGTGCACCAGCACCTCGTCAGGTGCAAGAAGAGGCTCCAGACCGCCCTGGTCGTGGAATCGGGGGAGCCCCGCGAGGTGGAGCACTTCGCGCTGCTGGTCGGATACGGCGCCAACGCCGTGAACCCCTACCTGGCCTTCGCCGTCGTACAGGACATGGCCGACTCCGGGAAGGTGAAGATGGACGCGGACACCGCCGAGTCCGCCTACCTCAAGGCGGTGGACAAGGGGCTGCTGAAGATCATGTCCAAGATGGGCATCGCGACCATCAGGTCCTACCGCGGGTCCAGGCTGTTCGAGGCCATCGGGATCGACCGCGGGGTCGCCGCCAAGTACTTCGGCGACACGGCCTCCAGCGTCTGCGGGATAGGGCTGGACGACATAGCCGGGGAGTACCTCGCGGTCCACCGTGCGGCATGGTCCGGCAATGCAGGGCTCGCCGACCGCGGGGAGTACGCTTACAGGAAGGACGGGGAGAAGCACAGCTGGCGCCCCGAGTCCGTCAAGGCCCTCAGGTCCGCCGCGAAGACAGGCGACGAGGAGGAGTACAGGCGCTTCGCCGAGATGGAGGACGGGGGGATGTTCTTCCTCCGCGACCTGCTGGACGTGAAGCGCGGGGCGCCCGTCCCGCTGGACGAGGTCGAGCCTGCGGAATCCATCATGAAGAGGATGGAGGCGGGGGCGATCTCCTTCGGGGCCATCAGCAAGGAGGCCCACGAGACCCTGGCCGAGGCCATGAACTCCATCGGGTCCAAGAGCAACACCGGAGAAGGCGGAGAAGATCCTGCGAGGTTCCGCCCCGGCCCCGACGGCCGCAGCCTCAGGTCCGCCGTCAAGCAGGTGGCATCCGGAAGGTTCGGCGTCACCGCCGAGTACCTGGTCAACGCCGACGAGCTTCAAATCAAGGTCGCCCAGGGCGCCAAGCCCGGAGAGGGCGGCCAGCTCATGGGCTTCAAGGTCGACGGCGTGATAGCCGCGACGAGGCACACGATTCCGGGGATAACCCTGATATCGCCGCCTCCGCACCACGACATCTACTCCATCGAGGACCTGAAGCAGCTGATATTCGACCTCAAGTGCATCAACCCCTTTGCGAGGATCAGCGTGAAGCTCGTCGCCGAGGCGGGAGTGGGGACGGTCGCCGCAGGGGTCGCCAAGGCCGGAGCTGACATGATCCTGATATCCGGGAGCGACGGGGGGACCGGGGCGAGCCCGCTCTCCTCCATACGCTATGCGGGCGCTCCCTGGGAGACCGGCCTGGCAGAGGTGCAGCAGACATTGATGATCAACAACCTCCGCGGAAGGGTCCGCGTGCAGGTGGACGGACAGCTCAAGACCGCCAGGGACATAGTCGTCGCGGCGCTCCTCGGAGCGGAGGAGTTCGGGTTGGCTACGGCGCCCATGGTCGCCATGGGCTGCATCATGTGCAGGAAATGCCAGACCAATACCTGCCCCGTGGGGATCGCCACCCAGGACCCCGAGAGGAGGGCGAAGTTCGACTCCGGCCCGGAGCAGGTCGTGCGCTACTGGAGGTTCGTCGCCGAGGACGTCCGCAGGATGCTCTCGGAGATGGGCTTCAGGTCGCTGGACGAGGTCATCGGCCACACGGAGCTCCTGGCCAGGAAGCCGGTGCAGGGGAAGCCGTCCCATATGGACTTCTCCCGCATGCTGGCGGAGATGGACGGGGACAAGGTCTGCACCGCCGGCCAGCCCGACATCCTCGCCAGGGTCTTCGACCGCCGCATAATCGAGGACTGCATGCAGTCCCTCGACAGGGGCGAGAGGACCGAGCAGGTCTACAGGATCGCCAACATCGACCGCTCCGTCGGCGTGATGCTGTCCGGGGAGATAGCCCGCCGCGGCCTCGATCTGAAGGACGGCACCATCGACGTGACGTTCAACGGCGCCGCCGGCCAGAGCTTCGGGGCGTTCCTCGTCAAGGGAGTGACCTTCAGGATGAAGGGCCTCGCCAACGACTATGTCGGGAAGGGCCTGTCCGGGGGAAGGATCACCGTGGTCCCGAGCGAGTCCATGGATTGCGGAGCCGCCATCGCGGGCAATACCGCCATGTACGGCGCCACGTCCGGGGAGCTGTACGTCGCGGGCTCGGTCGGAGAGAGGTTCTGCGTGCGCAACAGCGGAGCCGTGGCTGTCGCCGAGGGAGTGGGAGACCACTGCTGCGAGTACATGACCGGGGGCCGCGTGGTGGTCATCGGCAAGTGCGGAAGGAACTTCGCCGCAGGAATGTCAGCAGGGATCGCCTACGTCCTCGACGAGGAAGGCGACTTCGACAGGCACTGCAACATGGACATGGTGGAGCTGACCCTGGTCGAGAGCGAGGCTGACGTGTCCGAGCTCAAGGGCATCCTGGAAACCCATCTGAAGGAGACCGGCAGCAGGAAGGCAGCCGAGATCCTGGGGTCCTGGGACGAGTGGCTTCCCAGGTTCATCAAGGTCATGCCTGTGGGGTACAAGCTGATCTTGGAGAAGGAATCGGAGTGAGGGGGATCCCCCTCCTCCATCTTGCCATTGTCCTGCGGCCGCGCGCCCGTGCGCAAGATCTTCTGCCGACGATCTCGGAAAAACAAAGCCCGGCAGGGATGCCCCCGCCGGAAAGGTTTCAGGCTCCTTCGTAGACTATGAGCGAGTCCACGTCGTAGCCTTTCAGCTTGTCCCTGCCCTTGAGGCCGGCCAGCTCCATGACGAAGCCGATCTTCACGACCTCTCCCCCGAGGCGCTCGACCATCTTCACGACGGCTTCCGTGGTGCCTCCGGTGGCGATGAGGTCGTCGATCAGGACGACCTTCTGCCCGGGCCTGATGGAATCTTTGTGGATCTCTAAGGTGGCCTGGCCGTACTCCAGGTCGTATGACTCGCTGATGGTCTCTCTGGGGAGCTTCCCCTTCTTGCGGGCGAGGACGAACCCTTTGTCGAGGGCGTATGCGACGGGCGCTCCAAAGACGAATCCTCTGGATTCTGTCCCGATGACGAGGTCGAAGTCTTTGTCCTTGACGAGGCCCACCAGGCCGTCCACGGCCATGCGGAACCCCTCGGGGTTGTTGATGACTGTCGTTATGTCTCTGAAGAGGATCCCTTTCTTGGGGAAGTCCGGGATCTCCGTGACATAGTCTTTCAGATCTTTCATGAAACTCTGTAGGCTCCATAGGATATAAACATCGACTGTCCTGGAAAGTCTGCGACGAAGGAAGGCGACGGCCCACAATCCGGGCCGTCTGTTTGAAACGACATTAATGAAGGTTTGTCGCGGTCATCAGCCGAGTCTTGCGAGCGACTGTCAGGACGACAGGCAATCGACACCAGATGCGATCGAATCCTTCGAACATCCGTCGCTCTCGCCGCAGATCCAAGTTACTTTCCGTTTACTGATGTTTGGTTGCCTCCTTGAAATTAAAATCGCGTTGCATATATTTAAAGGAGGCAGTTGGATGGATGTAAAACGGCCATATAGCTACGAATTGCATACACATCCATCCAGTTTCTATGGATTCCGTAGGATATGAGACGGAATGCGTAATGAAGATTCGGGGTCGGATCCCGGGCCAGGCACCCGGGGCGGTTCGCCCCGAGCACAGCCCGGTGTTCGTTTTCAGAAGAAGAAGAACCCGCAGCCTTCCGATATCGAGATCTTAGCAACGGCTTCCAGGCGCTCGACGGGCCCGGCATAGCGCCTGACCATCATCTTTCCCTCTTCAGGCAGCGCCGCCTTGAGGATCTCAGCTTCCTTGAGAAGCTGCGCAGCGTCTTCGGAGGCGAACCTTTTCCCGGACTTCGCGGCTTCGGGGACAGACGCGACGAGGGGGCATCCGTGCCTTCCGGCGATCTCCGGAAGGAGGCTGTTGTCCGGACCGAAGGTCCCGATGCATCCGCGGCCCTTGTCCCATGACAGGGGGCAGTTCGCGCACATCTCGTTCATCTCGTCGAAGCTCAGGCAGTCCCATCCGGTGAGGATGTTCTCGTCGCCT
The DNA here is from genome assembly GCA_963637225.1 of Segatella hominis. Taxonomy (GTDB): domain Archaea; phylum Thermoplasmatota; class Thermoplasmata; order Methanomassiliicoccales; family Methanomethylophilaceae; genus Methanoprimaticola. The sequence goes on along the minus strand of CAVHMZ010000020.1, from coordinate 5,469 downwards.
GCGACGGACAGGATCTTCCCGCGGACATCGCCGGGGACGCCGTCCAAGGCGATCCATCCGGTGCATTCGCGCTTCGACAGGGGCTCCAGGACCTCTTTGTCCTTGTCGTTCTTGACCTTCTCCATGTAGACCGCGTCGACCTCGGGGCTGATGCGGTTCCTCTTGAGGAACGCATCCCAGTCGCCTACTGCTTCCTTCGCGGCGTCCAGACCGACCTTGACGTCGTATTCCATGTACTGCTCGAATCCCGCAGGATCGTCCAGATGCGCTTTGACGACCTTCGCGCGGAGCTCCCTGCAGGGCGCGCCGGGCGCCTCGGACTCGCAAATTCCTATGTTGATTCCCATGCATTCCACCTCTCACTGCGTCGCAGGGAGCACCGCTCCGCTGCGGGACACGACCACTTCCTCCACTGCGACATCCCTTCCGCACGCGCCGGCGGCCGACCTCACGAGGTTGGACAGCGCCCTGCAGCAGGGGACCTCCATCCTGACGACGACGATCTTGTCGATGGGGTTCTGAGCTATGATGGCGTTTATCTTGGCCATGTTCTCCTTGGGGTCCAGCTTGGGGCATCCGATCAGGACGGGCATCCCCTTGATGACCTTGCCGTGAAGGTCCCTGGATGCGAACGCGGTGCAGTCGGCGCCGATGACCACGGCACCCTTCAGGAACTCGGACCTGATGGGACTCAGGGCGATCTGGATGGGCCAGTGGTATTCGGACGACCTGGGCGCCATGCCGATGACGTTCAGCCCCGCGTCCGGCTTCTCGAATGTTATGGCGTTCTGAGGGCAGGCCGGCAGGCAGTCTCCGAGGCCGTCGCACATATTCGGGCTGACCAGGACAGCCTTCCCGTCGATGAGCTCCAAAGCTCCTTCGTGGCAGGCCTTGACGCACAGTCCGCAGCCGTCGCATTTATCTCCGTCTATCACGACTTTGGTTCCGAGCATGCGACGCTGTATGGGGTCTGCCGATATAGGTGTTCGCCGGATGCTCTGCGAACGCGAGGCCCGGGAGACGGAATTTCCCCCGGAGAGTTGTAATCGATGGGCGCGGCTTTCTTTGCGGGCTCCATCTTGGCGGATCCCTTGGCAGGAATGAGCCTGGATGTCAAAGCCGTGATAACGCAGTCGCAGGCATCTTGCAGTAGGCACAGGGCTCACGATATGGCCGTTGAAGCCTGGCAGACGTGGCGGCGTGGAAAGAGGCCTGAGCCATGAGGATTGATATGGCGGTTTTGACATATGCATGCCTCGGCAGCATCATTGGTTTCATGAGAATGGATCTGCCAGCCTTCTTGAAAGGGCTGGATGGGACGACGTTCCGTGCTGATACGGATGGACTGAAATGACCTCGAGGCGCATAGATTGCACATTCAGATACAACCTGGATCACGGCAGGTACAATTGGCTCAGGCTGACCCCTGCATATTCGGTGAAGCTCGTCAACGAGATCCTCGACGATCTGCCGTACGAGCCCGGTGCGGTGCTGGACCCGTTCGCAGGGACCGCAACGACTCCCCTCACCTGCGCGTACAGAGGGATCCCGTCGGTCTCGCTGGAGATCAATCCGTTCCTCCAATGGATGGGAGGGATCAAGCTCAGGAGCTACCCCCGGGATACGGGGATGAGCTGATGTCGAGATGCTCGTCGATATGCGAAGAGCTGGAAGCGAACGAGATGAGGGCGGACCCTCCGAACATCTTCCGGATAGACCGGTGGTGGCGCCAGGACCAGCTGGATTTCCTGAGGAACCTGAAATATCTGATCGACAGGGAGGATCGGCCTGCGAGGGACTTGCTGTATGTGGCGTTCTGCAGAACGCTCATATCCGTTTCCGGAGCCAGATTCGATCACGTATCGACATCGTTCGGCTCGAACGACGGATATTTCGATTACGATATGGGCGCGGAGATCTTCACGAAGGCTTCGGCCGATGTAGCCGACGGGCTTGCCCCGAATCCGGCCGGAACGTCCGAGATGCTGCTCAACGATTCGCGCACGATCCCGCCCCATCTGGAATTCGACACGGTGATCACATCGCCTCCATACCCTAACCGCATCTCGTACATCCGCGAGCTCAGGCCGTACATGTACTGGCGGACTTCCTGCACGAAGGGTCGGAGGCCGGGGCGCTGGACTGGAGCGCCATAGGAGGCACATGGGGATGCGCCACCAGCAGGCTGAACGACTGGTCTCCGCCGTTCCATCTGGACCTGCCCTGCCTGGACAGCTGCATCGGGCGGTTCGATTCGGTCGATGCGAAGAACGGCGCGGTGATGAAGCAGTATGTGAAGAAGTACTTCTACGATATGTATGCGCATCTGAGGTCCCTCAGGGATTCGATGTCGGGCGGCACGATCCACTACATCGTCGGCAATTCCTCGTTCTACGGGGTGCCCGTGCCGTCCGATGAGCTGTATTCCGAGATGATGTCGAGGTGCGGCTTCAGGTCGGTGGAGGCGGAGGTCGTGCGGAAGAGGAACTCCAAGAAGGAGCTGTTCGAGTACTGCGTTTCGGCCTCTGTCCGAGGGGCGCCGCAACCCTCCCGGGGCGCATACCGAAGGTTCCGGACAAGACAGAAGTCTGAGGATGAAAAGAACGGGAAAGGGTCTGACGGGACCCCCTCCCGGGGGCCCCTGGCAGGCTCATGCGCCGAAAGGCTTGTTGATGAGAAGGATGCAGATGCCGAGCGCCAGCATGAGGAACAGAAGGTAGTTCCCGAGCATGGACTTGGTCTCGAGCATATCGACCCTGAACTTCAGCGCGCCGAGGATCTTCGTCAGCAGGGCGCATACTGCGAACGATATGATAGTCGCGAGCCACCATAGGTCCATGTTGGCGTTGCAGATGATCCCGCCCACGATGCCTACTACGATGGCCAGCACTGCGACCACCATGAAGACCTTGGTCATGTACAGATCCTTGAGGATGAACTCCCTTTCGTTGAACTCCGTGGGAGTGAAGCTGTACTCCTCCTCAGGCTCCTCGACAATCCGCCTCTTCTTCTTTGCCATCGCAACCGCATCCTGATTCTGTTTAAATAATCTTCAGTTGCCCGAGAACTCTTTCCTGGAGTATTTCAGAGCCTCTATCACGGGCAGGGGCTCTCCTAGCAGGAACGTCTCCAGGGCGCCTCCTCCGGTGCTCACGTAGGAGAACCTGTCGGCCAGTTCGAAGCGCTCCGCGGCTCCGCCGGTGTGGCCTCCACCGATGACGGACTGGCCTCCGCTGTCGACCATAGCGGTCATCAGGACCTTGGTGCCGATCTCGAAGCCGTCCTTCTCGATCATCCCGGCGGGGCCGGACATGAAGCATGTCTTGGACGACTCTATGACCTTGCGGAACTTCTCTGCCGTCGCGTCCCCGATGTCCAGAGCCGGCTCCCTGCTGGGCAGGTCTCCTATGTTCACCGACACGCGCTTTCCATCCCTCTCCACGGCCACGTCCACGGGCAGGAGCACCTTCTGGCCGTACTTGGCCAGGATGTCCTTCGCGGCCTGGAGGTTCTCGGGCGTGAGCTCGTCCTCCAGGACCTTGCGGCTGGCGTCTCCGATGTCCACGCCTCTGGCCAGGAGGTACGCGTTGCCTGCGAGCCCCACCAGGATGATGGAGTCTGCCATGCCGCTCCCCAGGACGCGGTCGATCATCTCGGACACGTCGCCGAACTTGGCCCCTCCGAGGATGAACACGCAGGGCCTGCGGGGATGGCCGAAGATGGCGTTGAGCGCGAATATCTCCTTGGCCATGAGCCTGCCGGAGGCCGAAGGGACCTTCAGAGGGAACCCGACAAGGGAGCACTGCGACCTGTGGGCTGCTCCGAAGGCATCGCACACGTAGTAGTCTATGAGCGGAGCGAGCTTCTCGACGATCTCCCCCTCGGACTGCTTGAACATGTCGCCCTTGGCGGTCTCGCTGTCGATGGACCTGACGTTGCCCAGGAGGACGACCTGCCCTTCTTTCAGGCTCTCGATCGCCTCCACTGCGGCATCGCCGATCACGTCGTCTACGTACTTCACGGGCATGCCGAGGTGCTTGGACAGGTGGTCCGCGTGCTGCTCCAGGGGGATGAAGTCCCATCCGCCCTTGCGGCTCTGGTGGGCCAGCATGACGACCTTGGCCTTCTTGCCCACGAGCTCCCTCACGGTGGGGACGATCCTCCTGATCCTGTTGTCGTTGACGATCTCCAGGGTCTCCTTGCTCAGCGGGCAGTTGATGTCCACTCTGAGGAGGGCTGTCTTCCCTTTGAAATCGAAGTCCTCCAGCGTGTTGAACTCCTTGGCCATGCGGATCACTCACTGCTTCTCCTGGATGCCCAGGGATCTGTCGGTCCTGGAAACGGATGCGGACGCATCCTGCTCCATCTTGCACATCGACCTGATGCAGTCGATGTTCTCGGGGATGACATCGGACTCCTGGTGGACTGCCTGGTACATATACAGTGTGCTGCCTACCACCTTGATCCCGTCCTCCCAGACCACGATCTCGTACATGTCCGAGCGGTCGCGGCCCAGGTCCCTGGCCATCTCCATGATCTGGGCGGTGGTCTTGATGCCGTCCTTGGAGCTGACGAGCCTGACCCTGGGGGCTTTCCTCAGGACTTCGACGACATCTGTGGTGGTCGCTTCGGAGCCCAGCTCTGCCACGATTGTGTGGACGTGCATGAGGGTGGTAGAGGCCTTCACGGCCATGGTGCTGATGTCCAGCCAGGGCATGATGCTCTGCACGTCGGGGCCGTGGTGGGTAGGGAGCTTGACGGAGGGCTCCAGGCCGTTGATGGGCCCGTTCTTGCTGTCGCCGGGGTCCGCGGCGCGGCGCACGATGGTGACGAACGCCTTCTTGATCTTGAACTGCCTGTCGATAGGGCAGAGGGTCCTCAGGAGGCCGGTGGTGTTGCATGAAACCACACGGGAAAGCTGCGCCCCCCAGGACTCGTTGTAGTTGGCAGTGGAGTTGAAGGATATGCCTGTGAGGCTGTGGTCCTCTCCGCCCTGGAAGATCGCCTTGATGCCTGCGGCCTTGTACTGGTCCCTGTACATCTCCCCGACGTTGCCTGGGGTGCAGTCGACCACGATGTCGACCTTCTTGTACATATCCTGGAGGGTCCCGGCTATGGGGATGCCCGCATCCTTGAACGCCTGGACGCTCTCGTCCGGGACGTAGATGCTGAAGCCCCTGTCCAGAGCGGCGCGCGCCTCGAAGTTCGGTCTGGTCTTGGTGACCCCGACGAGCTCCATGTCCTCCTGTTTGGAGACTGCGGAGGCGACTCTCTTCCCGATGGTACCGTATCCGTTGACTGCTACCCTGACCTTGGCCATGATCTTTACCTGGCCGCGGGATTGCGTCCGGTTCTAATAATGTTGCGGGGAAGGCGGATGCGGGACGGACTCATCCTTTCGGAGGGATCTTATCGCCTATGGCGACCCTGGCCGTGTGCTTGCGGCAGGCTATCCCGACTTCGATGTGG
>CAVHMZ010000019.1:0-2288 GCA_963637225.1 Segatella hominis | reverse complement strand
CCCCCAATAGATGCCGTTTCCAGGGCCAACAAGGCCATGGTCGAGATCGCTCACGTCGACGGCATATAGGTCGGAGTGGGGGACCCCGCAGGAATGGACCTCCCCCACTTCATGACATCCGGAATGGGCGGGATCAGGACCGCCGGCGACCTCGTCGCCAGGATGGAGTTCGGGAAGAACATGAGGATCAAGGATGCCAAGGCCTACGTCACCAAGAAGCTCGGCCTGGATGTCCTGGACATCGAAGACGAGTTCGTCATGAGGGACCTTCGCGAGGAGCTCAAGATCGGAGTCGTCACCGGAGTGCCCGGAGCGACCCGCGGAATCGCGGCCAAGATGAACATCGAGGACCTCCTCGGCATCAAGATCAACAGCTGCGAGAAGTTCCGCGAGAAGCTCAAGCGCTGAAAGGAAACCTTATGAAACGGCCTCCCGGAGGGATCATGGCCTTCCGGGAGGCTATCTTCGCATCGGGGGCTGTCCCCGAACATCTGCCTGAGCGAGGCATTGCGATTAGGAGGATTGCAATATGGATGTCGAAGAACTGAAATTGCAGAATCACAAGAAGAAGATCCGCATAGGCCTTCTGATGGGTATCCTGTGCGCCCTGTACTGGGGGATCTGGTATGTGCCCGGATACGCTATTTGGAACATGGATATGCTCAACGAGCTGGGGACGAACATCCTGTCCGAACACCCGGGGATGGACGGCAACACCGTCGGAGTCCTTGAAGCCGTGTTCCTCACAGGCATCAACGCCATCGCCTGCGCTCTGATGCTGTTCATATGGAACGGATATCTCGGGAAGACCCGCGAGCTGAAGAGGACCATCGTCCAGACCAAGGCCGCGACCAAGTACTTCCTCGCAGCCGGAATCTGCGGCGCATGCGCCGTGTCCGGCACATACATCGCTACGTATTTCATCGGATCCGGGTTCGCCGCCATCTCCGGCCTCCTGTATCCGATCATCGGGACCACGCTCACCGTGCTCGTCCTCAAGCAGAAGGTCTCCAAGAGGGCATACGCCGGGATCGCCGTCATCCTGTTCGGCGGAATCACCCTTTACATGGGGACCATCATCGCCAACGGCATCGAGGGGTCCGCTGTCGGGCTCATCGGAGGGATCATGGCCGCCGTCGGCTGGGGATGCGAGGGGGCTGTCGCCGGAAAGGCGCTGGACCTGTGCGAGCCCGATGTCGGCCTCCACCTGAGGTTCATCTTCGAGGCCCTCTTCTGGATCGTCGTCATGATCGTGCTAGCCGTCTGCGGGATACCCATATTCTCCGCGGCCCACTGGCTCGCCGACCCCGCCGTGCTGTTCGTGGTCATCCTGCTCGGATTCTCGTTCGCATGGTGCTACGTCACCTGGTACAAGTCGTTCCCGATGCTGGGGGTCCCGCGCGGACAGGCCATCGGAAGCCTGTATGCGGCCTGCGCCGTCATCTTCCTGGTGATCTTCGCCGGGCCCGAGGGCGCTCTTGGATACAACGATGACACGATGCTCCTGATCGTCGGCTCCACAGTCGCAGGGCTGCTGATCTGCCTGTTCGGAAGCTACCTGCTCGGAAGCGAGAACGCAGAGGGGCTCGTCTCCCTGAAGGACGATATCGAGTGAAACTGTTTGGAAAAAGGAGGGAAATGAAAATGATGGAGAACACGCCGTTGAAGTTCAGACTCCTCGAGTACATCGAGGCCAACCCGGATCAGTGGAACGACCAGATCGTCCCCCAGATCCAGACGGAGTACAAGATGAACACCGACCACGGCCGCAACATGATCAACTACGACCTGATCGAGCTCGTCTCCGCAGGGCTCATTCGCGAGGGCGAGACGAAGATCGACGAGGACGGCCACTACAAGCAGGATGCCCTGCTGACGCAGTACAGCATCACCAACCTGGGCAGGAGCTACCTGGACGATCTCAGGGAGAAGGTCATCCCCAAGGAGGCATGAAGATGTCCCAATGGGAGCTCTATTCCGCCTACTTCGACAACGGCATACCCTACGGCGCGATTATCAGCTCGGCGTTCATCATCGGGCTCGCGATGTTCGGCATGTGGAAGGCGAAGAGGCTCTACAAGGAGCTTTGAGCCGCCGCAGGTCAGAAACTATTCGCTCCTTCGGAAACTCCTTAGGGCGGGCACGGATCCTGTGCCTGCCCTGTTATCAGATTTCTATCGCCATGGCCTGTCCGTCTTCCTGAGCGGACGGCGGAACTCATCCCCGTCGCATCTGACACTGGGGCCAGATTGCCGGATCTGCCATCGAATTCATGCGCTTCGCAGCTC
>CAVHMZ010000018.1:0-24795 GCA_963637225.1 Segatella hominis | reverse complement strand
CCTGCAGCTCGGACTCTTTCTGGAGGACCTGCATAGCCCACGCCCTGAGCGCGGGGAAGTCCTCGGCGACGTTGTCCTTGTACCACTGGACCAGCTGCTTGTCGTACATAGTGTACGAGGTCAGCCAGTTGATGGTGGGGAAGTGCCTCCTCTCCCTCAGCTTGGTGTCCAGCGCCCAGAAGACACGGACGATGCGGAGGGTGTTCTGCGTGACAGGCTCGGACAGGTCTCCTCCGGGAGGAGAGACCGCGCCGATGACGGAGATGGATCCGTCCTCTCCGCAGAGGGTCTTCGCACGGCATGCGCGCTCGTAGAACTCGGACAGGCGTCCGGCCAGGTAAGCGGGGTATCCCTCTTCTCCGGGCATCTCTTCGAGCCTGGAGGAGATCTCGCGCATGGCCTCGGCCCACCTGGAGGTGGAGTCCGCCATGAGGGAGACGTTGTATCCCATGTCCCTGAAGTACTCGGCGATGGTCATCCCGGTGTAGACGGAAGCCTCCCTTGCGGCGACAGGCATGTTGGAGGTGTTGGCGATCAGGACGGTCCTCTTCATCAGGGACTCTCCGGTCCTGGGGTCCTCCAGCTCGGGGAACTCGGTCAGGACCTCGGTCATCTCGTTTCCGCGCTCTCCGCATCCGATGTAGACGACGATCTCCGCATCGGAGTATTTCGCCAGGGACTGCTGGGTGACGGTCTTCCCGGTACCGAACGCGCCGGGGATGGCCGCCGCTCCTCCCTTGGCGAGGGGGAACATGGTGTCGAGGACCCTGAGCCCGGTCACGAGGGGGACGTCGGGCTGGTACTTCTCGGCGACGGGCCTGGGCACGCGGACCGGCCAGTACTGCACCATGGGGACCTCTTTGCCGTCGATGACGGCGATGGTCTCGTCGATGGTGAAGGAACCGGACTTGATGGACTCGACCTTCCCCTTCCCGATCTCGACGGGGACCATGATCTTGTGGACCATGGGGCCCTCCTGGACGGTCCCGAGGACCTCTCCGGCGGAGACGGCGGCTCCCTCGGATACTGCGGGGACGAAGTCCCATTTCTTCTTGTGGTCCAATCCAGGTGCGGAGACTCCGCGGTAGATGAAGTCTCCCATCTTCTCCCTGAGGACGGGCAGGGGCCTCTGAATCCCGTCATAGACGGAGGTAAGGAGGCCGGGGCCGAGCTCAACGGAGAGAGGCCTGCCGGTGTTGGTGACCGGCTCTCCGGGCTTTATGCCGGAGGTATCCTCATAAACCTGGATGACGGAATAGTCGCCGACGATCTTGATGACCTCTCCCATCAGCTGCTCCTTCCCGACGTGCACGACATCGTACATCTTGGGGGAGATACCGGTGGCAGTGACCACAGGTCCGGCGACCCTGTAAATTACACCTTCAGTGCTCATTCTTATTCATCCTCTGTTTTGTATAAGTCAACGCCAATCGCTCTCTTCACCTTCTCGCGGAGGTCGCTCTGGTCGCCTCCTACGGGCACGACGACGGGCTGGATCGAATCCATGACCCTGTGCCTCACGGCGGGAGAGAGGTTGTCGAGATCCTTCGCATCCACTGCGAGGATTCCTATTGATTGCTGGGACATTGCCTCCAGCATCTTTTCCTGGTAGTTGTCGGGATTGGCGACGAACACGCGCCTGATCCCGGCGAGGCGGAACCCGAGCACGAACTCGTCATTGCCGATTACTGCGATTTCCATCAGATCACCAGCAGTCCTTTGATGATTTCCTTGTCTAGGCCGCTCTCGACCCCTCTGGCTATGGTCCTGATGTTCCTGACCTCGGCCTCCTTGTGGATCATGAAGTCGAGGACGGGTATGACGGACAGGGGGTACAGGTGGGAGAACTTCTTCGCCATGGCGATGTCGTATCTCCACATGCCGGCGACGACCTCGTTCATGCAGACGTCTTCCGACTCCACGAGCCCTCTGATGGTCTCGTAGAACTCGAGCTGCTGGAGATCCGATGCCGCGGCCTGGACGGTCTCTGCGTTGGCGAGCTGCGCGAGCAGCCTCTTGTCGACATGCTTCCCTCCGGGGATGATGTACTTCATCGCTTCCTCCCCGTAGATGCCCTCGACCTTCAGCTTGAGGATCGTCGAAACGTTCCTGATGTCGATCTCGCTCCTCACGTAAGCCTCGAACAGCTGCGTGGCCCTCGAATCGGGCCTGATGCTCGCCAGGAGCCTGGTGTAGTGGAGCTTGTCGAGGTGGTCCTCGATGACTCCCAGGTTCCCGGACTCCTTGTAGGACGACATGATGTCCTGAGGGATCGAGACTTTCTCCATCTTGCAGTACGCGGCGAGGATGTCCTCGTCGCCGTCGAGGGACAGGAGCTTGTCCAGCTCCTCGTCGCCGAGGCTGCCGGCGGGGACAAGGTCTTCTCTGATATCGTCGGCGCTCACACCGTATGACTTACCGCGGAGGATGACCTTGAGGTTCCAGATATCCCACTTCTCGAGATATGCCGCAACCATCGTATGCAGCTCGCCCTGAGAGGCCGCAAGGATGCTGCCGAACACCTTCGCCATGTTGTCGTAGGTGGCGTATTCGAGGAGGTCGATGCCGTCGAGCCTTCCGGCAAGATCGGCCATCTCCTTCGAGTACCCGGACTCGCTGATATAGCGCGAGATCTCGGGAACGCTCATCTGCAGCATCTTGTTGTAGTCCTCTTCGCCGAGGAGAAGCGATTTCTTCGCTTTCACCCTGGCAACGGTGTACGCGTAGTTGCCTTTTCTTCCGCTGGACATGAACATACGCTTCACCCGAAGAGAATGTCTGAAACAGACTTCATCTCGCGGTCCCAGATCGCCTGAAGCAGAGTGGAGTACTGCATGTCGACCTCGACGGACCCGTCCTCGCTCTGGAGGATGAGGCCCGCCTTGATCCTGCTGTCCTTCTCGACCGAGGCGACTCCCAGGTCTGCGGCGGAGAACGAGTCGTTCTCCGACATGACTGCCCGGGGGTTGTCGATGATCTTCTTGGCAGCCTCGACCATGGCCTTGTACTGCGCCAGCTTCACGTCGCCGGGCGCGTTCTCAAGGCCGGAGAGGGTGCTGTCGAAGGCCTCGGTGAGGAGCTCCTTCTTCTTCGCCAGGACGATCTTCTTGCTCTCCAGCTCTGCGCTGGACAGCTCCTGACGGTCGAGACGCTCAACGGCTTCTTTGAGCTTCTTGTCCTCTTTGTCTTTTGTCTCAGCGATCTTCGCGTCCGCGTCGGCCTTGATCTTGGCGATCTCGGCATCGGCCTCCGCCCTGATGGCGGCTGCCTTCTCGTCCGCGGCCTTGGAGATCTCCTGAGTCACATTAGCTAGTGCCATGAGATTACCTCTTGGCGAGCTCATGCGTTGTTCATGACGAAGATACCGAGGATAGCGACGACCAGTCCGAAGATGACGATGGTCTCAGGGAGAACCATGAAGATCATTGCCTTTCCGAAGAGAGACTGATCCTCGGTGATGGCTCCGACGGCGGCTGCTCCGACATCTTTCTCGGCCATACCGGCTCCGAGACCGGTGAGCCCGACTGCGAGCCCTGCTCCGATTGCGATGAGTCCAGATCCAATTTCTACTGCCATTTTACTTACACCTCTGTGGTTGTTTTCTTGCTTGAAACGGTTTTCTCACGTTTGATCTTAAGGGGATTGTACTCGATTCCTCCTCCCTCGTAGAATTTCTGCATGAGCTCCACGAACTGCAGCCTGAGGCCGTGCAGACCCGCCGACAGGATTGCCAGGGTCCAGATCATCAGGTGCATGAAAGCCATGATCAGGATGGCGATGACCACCATCACGATGCCGGAGCATTCGATGCCGGCACCCTCCGTGTAAGTCACTCCCGCGATCATCCCCAGGGCTATGTAGTTGAAAGCCAGGGCCATTCCGGCCTTGGACATCCCGATAGCCGCGAGACGAGTGTAGGAGAGGACGTTTCCTACTATTCCGGGAAGCTCCAGGATAGACTGGATCCCCTCGTGCTTGAAGTTCATGGCCACTTCGATGACTATGAACACGACGCCGAGGACCAAGGGAATCATGACCTCGTTCATCTCCACGCTGTAGATAAGGTACGTAGCGAGAGCGTAACAGACGAGGACGATACCGAGGAATCCGAAAATCCATCCGCCCTTCTCCTTGAAAGCGTGTCCGAATCCGTGCTGAATCGTCTTGTTGTAGAGCGCGCACAGGTATCCGATCATCAGATGGACGATACCGATGTACACGGACAGCCTCAGCAGGAAGCCGATCCACTCCTCCCCGATCTTGCTCACACCGTGGCCGCCGGGCAGGATGCCTTCGAAGAACTCGGGCAGGTGGTCCAACCCAAGGAGCATCTGCCATGTGTATGTGATTCCGTCATCAGTGATTCCGACGAAGTGCATTCCCAGGCATTCTCCGAAGAAGAAGAACCCGAATATGAATGCCCATATCCCGCCGAAGAACAAGACGGTGGCGATGGCGCGCCAATCCTTGTGGTGCGTGACTTTGAGTCCGTACGCGCCCAGGATTATGAACGGGATGGCGTATCCCACATCTCCGACCATGAGTCCGAAGAACATCGGAAGGAAGATTGCTATCAGGATTGAAGGGTCAATCTCCTGGTACTTCGGCACCGACACGAGCTTCGTCGGGTACTCGAACTCCTTCACGATCTTTCCGTTGTTGAACTTCGTCGGAGGCTTCTCGAACCTCTCTCCGGCGGCTTCGGACTCTTCCATGGACCTGCCACGGGTCTCCTGAAGCTCCACGTATACGCCTTCGACCATGGTCTCGATCTTCTGCTTCACAGAATCGGCCTTGGCCGCGGGCACCCATGCATCGACGACGAAAGAGTACTCGCTGTTGGCGATCCTCACGGGGATCTCTCCCTTCTGGACCTGTATCGCGAGCTCCTCCTCGGATGCGCTGAGGAAGCTCTTGTGTTTCTCAAGAAGGCTCTCGATCTCTTTTTCCGCTTTGCCGAGCGCCGCCTCGCTCTCCTGGATCTCGCGGGCGTTGGCCTCGAGGGCCGCTGCCACAGAGCCCGTGCCGGCAGGCACGGCGATCTCGGAGAAGCCGCTGTCGGACAGGACGGCCTGGACCTTCTCGCGGTCCTGGATCCTGGCGAACACGGCGACGACGTTGCCTTCCTTCTTGTCGAAGGAAGCGATGACCTCGCAGTCGATGCCCGAAAGGGCCGCCGTGGGGTCCTCGGCGATTGTTCCGACCGTGGAATAGATGCTCCTGTAACCGGAGTACAAATCAAGATCCACGGGCAGGGCGGAAAGGAGCTCGAGATTCTTCTTCGTAGCGTTTAGCTCGGTGATTCTCTGATTGAGATCATTCCTCTTGTCGACGGCGGCGGTGACCTCCTTCTCGACAAGCTCGACGCTGTCAGATGATATCTGGCTCTTGATTTCTGCCTCGGGAACGGCATCGGTCTTCATCTTCTTGGTGATACCGAGCTCCTTCTCCATAGCACGGACCTTCAGCAGCCTCTCGGATGCTTTGGGCGAGTATGGACGGGGCGTTCCCAGGGTGAAACCTTCATCCGCGTCGACGGTCTGATCGATCAGGTGGATACTCCCGACCTCGTACAGGGCATCGATTGCCTCGTCGAGATGGGTCTTCGTACCCACGATCACAATCCTACTCATCGACTCAGGAAGTGACATTTAGGGTCCTCTCGATTTCTTTGTTGAGATAGTCTCTAACTTCCTGCATTCTTGCTCCGGATTTGGACTCGATGCTGTCCGCTGCGGACTTGCCTTCGGCAAGCATCTCGCTGCGTTTGGCCGCGAGGGCCTCCATCTCCTTTGCAACGGCGGATTCGTAAGAGCTGCGCATCTGAGCCTCAGCGTCCTGAATCTTCTTCACAGAATCTCTGCGAGCCTCGGCGATTGCGGACTTCTTGTCGGCCTCGGCCTGCTGGACCTTGGCATCGGCATCCGCCTCCGCTTTCTTTATTTCCGAAAGTATGTCAGTTCGGCTCAAATTTAACACTCCCCGACCCTGCTAACGTATCCTGGGGGATATACTTAATAATAATCCCCGACAAAAATTGGGAAAAGCAATAATATGAGATGTGCTGGCACCGCAAATCAGAGTTTTCCTTCGGGATGGAACTCGCGTACCTTTATGTCCGTCTCATCCAACAGGTCTTTGGACAGGTCGTCTACGTATCCTTCGTCGTAGACTATCTCCTTTATCCCGGCGTTTATGAGGATCTTGGCGCACATCGAGCAGGGGAATGTCGTCGTGTATATCGTCGCCCCGTTGACGCTGACCCCGAAATAAGCAGCCTGGGTAACGGCGTTCTGCTCCGCGTGGACGCCCCTGCAGAGCTCGTGCCTCGTTCCCGAGGGGACGTTCATCTGGACGCGGATGCATCCCAGCTCCTCGCAGTGGCGCGTGCCCCTGGGAGAGCCGTTGTAGCCTGTGGAGAGGACCCTCTTGTCCTTGACGATGACCGCTCCGACCTTCCTCCTCATGCATGTGGACCTGGTGGAGACGAGCCTCGCCATGTCCATGAAGTACTCGTCGGAACTGGGCCTGTCCATGTGCTCTGGTACCATGGTATCACTATATCAAACATCATGCGAATGGCGGACACTGTCGTTCATCTGCGGACGAGAAACTCCGCTATGCCGAATCCCTTCTTGCCGTTCCACGCGTATTCCGAGATGGTCTCGATCAGCAGCATCTCATTCTGATTGCCCATGGGGAGGGCGGCGAACCTGATGACCTTCCCTTCGACGTCGTAGGAGGCTCCGGAGACGTCCTTCATCTTCATGGCGAAAGAGGACGGGATCCCGTTCTCGCTGCGGAGATCGATCGATGCCCGGTTCAGAGGCCGGTTGCCTCCGCCCGTGAAGAAGTACCCTGCATCGACGTCTCCTGCATCGGTGGAGAGCTTGGTGATGTTGAAGGCCTCCTTCTCCATGAACACGGAGTTGATCCATGCCCACATCTTGGGGGACCCCCAGTCCCTCACGCCTGCGCTGTAATCCCTCTCGCCCGTGCCGTGGACGGAATATATCTTGCCGTCCACCGCCAGGGTTCCGTCGGCGATCCCGAACTGCTCCAGATGCTCCGATGCCACCTTGGCGGACATGGCGGCCCGGGCCTCGTCGACGCACCTCCTGTAGTCCATCTCCGGGTTCTGAGGCTTCCATTCGATGTCCATCGCCGCCGGGACGGGGACGGGCTCGGCGGCTTTCATGTCGGCGACTATCCCCCGGTACTTCAGGGACCATGATCCCGAAGGGAGCTTGGAGAACGTCAGCCCGCCGATGGAGTTCGGATCGCCTCCGCAGGGCGTCGCATGCCTGAAGGCGTAGGTCTTCTCGGGCGTCATGATCACGAAGAACAGGCTCTTCTCGTCCTTGTTCGGCTTGTTGCCGATCCTCATGAACGCCGTCAGGTCGTTCTCTTCGTCATGATAGTTGAAGTAAAGGCTCTCGTTATATTCCATGTGGTCCTTCGCGCTCATTCCTCATCCTCCAGGTAGATTATCCCGTCGTTGCCGTCCAGCGTGACGGTCTGACCGGTCTTGAACAGTTTTGTCGCTCCCATGACAGCGGTCACTGCGGGGATCCTGTACTCCCTCGATATGACCGCTCCGTGGGACAGGATCCCTCCGGTCTCGGTTATCAGCCCGCCCAGCCTGGAGAAGGCGGCGGTCCATCCGGGATCGGTGTTGCTTGTGACCAGTATGTCTCCGTCCTCGATCTCCGAGAGCCCTTCGATGCTCTCGACCACCCGTATCCTCCCGGTGGCAACTCCGGGGCTGGAAGCCGTCCCGTACACGGAATTGGAGGACTCTATCGCTATGGTGTCGTCGAAGTCCACCCCGTTCCTGACGAACTTCGGCGGCAGGACGTGGGTGTACTTGAAGAACTCCGCCTTCCGGGCCTCCGCCTCTTTGAAATGCTCGGCAGAACCGGACAGGAAGATCTCCAGAGCCTCGTCCTCGAAGAGGAAGAACACGTCCTCCTTCTCCGGTATGACGCCGCGCTCGGCCAGGCGCCTTCCCATCTCCAGGATGGCCAGGCGCTCCCTGAACAGGATATGGTCCAGGTAGAACCTCTGGTTCTCCCTGAACGCGAGGTACTTCTGAGCGAGCCTGAGCACCCTGCCGTACAGGGCGCATCTGAACACCCCTGTGATGCCGCTCCTCCTGATCTTCTTCCTGACCTCCTTCTCGAGCGCCAGGCGCTCCCCGCGCCTCTTCAGTTCCAATGCTTTCAGGTCTGATTCGGACTGGGAGAGCATGCGCACCACATCGATGATGTACGGCTTGTTCTCGCGCCATCTCGGATAGTACATCTCCCTCGTGTTGGAGCGGTGCCCGTAGGTGTCGATGAAATCGTCGAACTGCTTCCTGAGAGGGATGTCCTGCTGCTCCAGCCAGCCGGCGAACTCCTCGGAGGACATGGAATCTATCTTCTCTTTCAGCTCGGGATCGGCCCTGACGGCCTTGGCCATCTCGGAGAACCCGATGTTGGTCTCCACGGTCTTGTTGTCCTCCAGCCCGGAGATCAATCCCGCATAGCACGCGCCGTCGGCGTCATCGATCCACTTGATCAGCCAGTTCTTGACCATCAGGTTGGTGGCGATCGAATGCGACACCATCCCGTAGCGTATGAGCCGGTAGTGCTTGACCGAGGCTTTCTCGACTCTCTTGTAAAGGTCGAACAGCTCCCGGTCGGTCAGCTCGGCCAGGTCGGTGGAGTCGAACTCCCTGCAGACCTCCATGAACGATTCTGCCCACTTCTTGTAGGCGCGGTCGGTCCGGAATATGGTCCCGTCATGGTCCAGGAACATGACCCTGACCTGGGACCATACGGCCTTCCCCATATGGGCCGGATATTGGGAGATGCGCTCCTGGTCCTTCAGCGGGAAGTAGTTCAGGAGCTCTTTGGAGCGGACGAACTTCGGATAATACGAGAAAACGCGCTCCAGGGTGTGAGCGTTGAAGTACGCCCTGGACTTGTGCAGCTTGATAAGCTCGCCGGAGGTGAGGTCCCTGTACCCCATCATCTTGGCGCCCTCATGGTTGACGTACTCCGTGAGCATCTTCCCCATGACCTGGAAGAACATCGGAGTCGTCGCATCGGCCCAGTACTCATCGCCGTATCCTCTTGTCCAGAGGATGCCGTCGCGCTCCTTGTCGTTCTTGAGAGTGGTGATGTTCCTCGACTGGAGGACGTAGAGGACTCCTTTCTCCACGGCCCATTCCACATCCTGAGGGGCTTTGAAATGCTCTTCGAGCCTGAGTCCGAGGTCCAGGATGTCTTTCAGGATCTTGCCGTCGGAAGAAGGGATGTCGGCCTTGGACGGATCTATATCGACGAGCTGATTGGAGCCGTCCGTCAGGAAATACCCCTTGCCCTTGTGCCTGATGCTGCTGTCCTTGACCGTCCCGTCGCGGCCCATGACGAACCTGTCAGGGGTTATGGTGCCGGATGCGATCGACTCCCCCAATCCCCATGACGATTCTATGACCACATCGTCGCTCCCGTCTACGGGGTTCATCGTGAACATGACCCCGCTTGTATCTGACGATACCATCCTCTGGACGACAACGGCCATCCCCGTGGACAGATGGTCTATGCCGGCGTCATGCCTGTACTTGACGGCGCGCTCGTTCCAGTAGGAAGCCCAGCACATTATCGCCATCTTGGGGACATCGTCGGGCCTGATGAACAGGAAAGTGTCCTGCTGCCCCGCAAAGCTGGCCTCGGGAAGGTCCTCTGCGACGGCAGAGGAACGGACCGCGTAATAGGAATCCCCGTACTCTTCCAGGAAGCCGCCGATCTCGTCCGCCAAAGATTGAGACATGTCCTCGGATGCGATCATCGAACGGATGTCCTCGGTGCCCTTGGCAAGGGACTTCTCGTCATCGAAATCGATCTCGGACAAAACGGCTCCGATCCTCTCCCCGAGGCCGGTGCCGGTGATGAACGAATCATAGGCATAGACGGTTATCGCGAATGCGGAAGGCACTCTGAACCCGTCTTTGGTCATCTGCGCGAGGTTGATGGCCTTTCCGCCGACCGTGTCTATCGAAATGTCAGGATCGGTCAGACAACTGACGTTCTTCCTGTCTGAATGGGGCATGCCATCACGTTGATTTCAAAGATATAAGAGTTGGCTACGGAAACGCGGATCCTGAAGCCGGCAGAAACGGGCTCCTCCGGGATTTCGCGAATGCCAGCGCAGGATCCGAGCCGTTCCGCTTCGCGGAAGCTCCGACTCTAACCTCTTGTAACCATAATATAAACGATAGAGATTACCTCAGAACGTGAGCAGAACTGATCGTGGATTCTACCTGAGCATAGCTGCGATAGCGATCGTCATCGCCGGAGGATATGCCGGACTCGTCGCATACACCGGATTCGGGACTCCTTTCAGTGTCGTGACTTCGCAGAGCATGCAGCACGATCAGACGCATTCCCAGCTCGGGATCATCGACACGGGCGACATGGTCATCATCCGCGATGCGTCCAAAGCTGCTGTCCACAGCTATGTGGAAGGCACGATAGACGGGTATTCCTCGTTCGGAGACTACGGCTCTGTCATAATCTATGAGCGCGGGAACAACCAGAACCCGGTCATCCACCGCGCCATCCTGTGGATAGACTACGATTCGTCCACAGGCACCTGGAGCGCTCCGCAGCTGGAGAACTACAAAGGCGAATGGAAGTCCGGTAACGGCACGGACTGGAAGAACCTGACCGGGGTGTTGGAATTCAAGAACATCACTGCGTCCGGAAAGAACGTGTCGATAAACCTTGACAGCCTTCCGGGAAAGAGCGGATACCTCACGATGGGAGACAACGTGTCCAACAGCTATCTCGACCAGAGCACGAGCATCGTGAACCACCTGATCGGAATGGACAGCATAAAGTCCGTAGCTGTCTTCGAGATCCCGTGGGTCGGTTGCATAAAGCTCGCATTGAACGGAAGCCCCAACCTGAAGTATGTGGAGAACAGCATCCCATCGCTGGTCATGACGTTCATCTCCCTGTTCATGCTCCTTCTGACGATCGATGCCTGTTCCCTCTACAGGAACCAGAAGAAGCTGACAGACAGGCTGGATAGGTTCGAGTCCTGCAGCAGGTGACACCCCCACCCCCCCATTTCCACTGCGAACAGGAAAAGAGGCACAGGCACTTTCCGAGTCAATGCCGGAACAGGTTTCCTGTCGCGACAGATGTTAAAACGAGAGAGAATGCAAGAGTTCTGGAAACAGATCAGTGCCGGAACTGTGTCAGAAAGCAATGCAAACCTCGAAAAGCTGCAATAGTCGAAGTGTCCCAAACGTTTCCTTCAAACAACGTTCGAAACAGACAGTGGCGTGATGAAGGACAAATGATAGTTCCGTTGAGTATGATTCGGCTAATCCGTTGGAAATCTGAAGATACCGACTCAATCACCTGCTCGACAGCGTGTTGAGTATCAGTGCAGCTTGTTGAAAAAGCCAAAGAGAGACTAATGCTATTTCAGCGGTGAACGGACATAGCCAGCATATGCTTTTCTATCATCATTTCAAACGAGATCTCATATTAGATAAGGGTCGTTTGCTTGTTGATCTTATTAATCTCTTTGTTGGCAAAGAGCTCGTCATCCTTTATCATCTCGATAATTTCCTTCGGAACGCTCAGCTCTATCTCTTTTGTGCGTCCTGAACTGCCGAAGGATTTGACCCTTGCATGGATGATGCCGAGCATATCCAGTTCGGATATCAATCCGGCGATCCTTCTTTGAGTCAGCACAGATTGGCCTATGACCTCGCAGATGAACTTGTATGTTGAATATACTTCGCCTGTCGTCATCGTGGTCATGTTCATCTCTGTGTTCCGGATGATGCTCATAAGAACGATCTTCGATTGGATGGTCAATGTCTTGACTACTTCGGTCACGGCATCCAACTCGACCTTATTCTTTGCATAACGGACATGAGCGCCGGTGATGCGCTTGTCTCCGTTCCTCTCAGCGAAATCGGCTGCAAGCCTGAGAAGATCCAAGGCCCTTCTTGCATCCCCCATCTCCTGCGCAGACAGTGCGGCGCAATACGGGATGACATCGTCATCGATGATTCCCTCGTCGAAAGCATCTTTAGCTCTCGCATAAAGGATGTCCTGCAGCTGCTCCACGGTATAAGGAGGAAACACGATTTTCTCTTCTCCGAGCCTGCTTTTGACCCTCTGTCCGAGCAGATCCGTGAATGTTGCATTGTTCGTGATCCCAATGATCGCGACCTTCGAGTTCTGAAGGACCTCGTTTATCGTTGTCAGATAGTAAAATATGTCATCTCCGTTCTTGGAGAATGCACGGTCGATCTCATCGAGGACCACGATGTAAATTTTATCTTCCCTCTCGATATAAGCCGTCAGCTCTGCGAGGATTTTGTCCAATCCCCATCCCGTGAAAGGAATTCTCTTCGCAGGATCGGTTATTATCTGATTGGCGATATTGTAGATCATCCCGTATGTGGTGTCGACGACTTCGCAGTTCACATAGATGAAATCGCAGTTATGAAAATCCTCATCCGCTTTCTTCAGTTCCCTTCCGACAAAGTTCATTACGGCCGTCTTCCCGGTTCCGGTCTTTCCGAATATCAGGATGTTTGACGGCTTGTCCTTGTTCAGGGCGGGAGCTATGATTTCGACGATCTCTTGTATTTTGTCAGTCCTGTGCGGAAGGTATTCGGGGATATAAGTGGACTGGAGGATCTTCTTGTTTTTCACTATGACATTCCTTTTTTGAGCATATTGAGTGAATATGTTGGTTTCTGCCATCTCTCGATCCTTCCTTCCAGTGGAAACTTTTTTTCCACCCCTTATTTCCACTGTAACATCCTCTCTGTAATAAAGCTTCTCCATGTCGGATGCGTGGATTCCAGGCGCTTGCCTGGATTCTAACCAGCTTTTATACGACAAGGTGATACACTCTCAGTTTCACAGGAGCGTGAAAGGAAATGAAAGGTTGGCTTGTCATCGGAGCTTGTATTCTCGGAATTGTCGCATTCATTGGCGTCCTTTGGGTTATCGGACACTGATTTTGAGAGGCTTGTTCTCTTTTTTCCATTCGCAGTGGAAATGGGGGGGTGGGGGTCTATTTCATTGAACTCTGCTCCTCTCTTTTTTATATTAAGCAATTGAAACGTCTTTCCGATGAGAAATTCGCGCAATTACATACTGTTAGGCATAAGCGTAGTGGCGATACTGAGCATGTTCGTCATCTTCTCCGATGATGACACAGGATCTTACGATTACACGGGTATAGCCTATGACATCCACAGCACCGCTTCCGGTTTCAGGTTCTATATTCAGACAGGCTCCGGCGAGAGCTTCAGATGCTTCTCGTACAACGAGCCTGCGGATCTCGGATATTACGGGATCCGCGGATCGTTCTCAGAGGACGGATCCATGTTCTTCATATCCTCCATGCATTGCCTGGATGGCTGACGCTCCACAATGTTATTCATGATGTTCCGTCATCTAAGGACAGGACATGTACGTAGCTGTGGACGACACCGATTCCATGAAGGGCAACTGCACGACGTTCCTCGCGACGGAGATAATCAGGGAGTTTCGGGACCTGGATCTTATAGGCAATCCAAGGCTCGTGAGGCTCAATCCTGCGACGCCCTGGAAGACCCGCGGAAACGGCGCCCTGGTCATGAGGTTCGGCAAGGGCGTCGGGCCCAAGCGGTTTATCGGCCGTTTTTCGGACAGAGATGTCTATTGCTACGATTCGTGCGCTTCCTTCGAGCCCGATCCTGTCATGATGAGGGACAGGATAATCCCCCATATCGAGGCGCGCCATGAAGACGATGCGGATCCCGGTCTCCTGATATCCGGGCAGAAGCCTTCCCAATCGTTCTATTGGAACGGAGTCAGGACGATCATGGACCGTTCTGCCATAGACAGGGAGATAGAGCGCATCGGCGGGACCACCTTCGCCATCGGGAACGGGCGCGGGCTGATAGGATGCACGTGCGGGATGGCATGGCGCCCCCGCGACAGCACGTTCGAGCTCCTCTCGTACAGGCCGGAGGCGAGATGGGGAACCCAGCGCACCTTCGATCCTCTGACCATAAGGGATGTGGAGCACGGATATCCCACCACGTTCAACAGCTGGGAGGACAGGATGCAGAAGGTCGCCATGGTGCCCGCCACTCCGTGCCCGGTGATGTACGGACTCAGGGGCGATGTCGAATCGGATCTGATAGAGGCATCGTCGAAGATTTCCGCGGAGCCCATCGACAGATGGATGGTGTTCCTGACCAATCAGGGCACCGACGACCATATCATACGCGATCCGAAGGTCCTTGTTCCCAACCAGTCGTATCGCATCAGGGGAACAGTGTCGTCTTATTCCAGGCACATAGCCGGAGGCCACGTGTTCATAGACATCCAGACAGCATTCGGCAAGCTGGCCTGCGGCGCTTACGAGCCTTCCAAGGAGTTCCGCTACACATTGGACTGGCTGCATCCCGGAGACGAGGTCGAGATGCTGGGAGAGCTGAGGGACGAGCCCAGGACCCTGAACATAGAGAAGATCCATGTAATCTCCACGGTCAGGGAGTTTGTCAAGATCTCCAATCCGATATGCCCGATATGCTCGCGCACCATGAAGTCGACCGGGAAGGGGCAGAGGTTCAAGTGCAAGAAGTGCGGAACGAGGTCTTCGGAGCCCGTGACCAGGGAAGTGTCCAGGCAGATCGTCCCCGGATGGTACGAGCCTCCGACCGCCGCCCGCCGCCATCTGTCGAAGCCGCTGAAGAGGATGGGATCGGCCCAGCCTGTCGAGTTCGTCAATGGTCGTATATTATAATCGACATTGTTTTATATAAACCTCGGATTGACTCCGCAGGGATACACATGGATGAGGTAGTCATCGTCAGTGCAGTGAGAACCCCCGTAGGAAAGTACGGAAAGGCTTTCCTCAGCGTCAAAGCGACCGATCTCGGAGCGATGGTCGTGAAAGAGTCTGTCCGCAGGGCCGGCATCCAGCCTGCCGATGTCGAGGAATGCATCATGGGGAACGTCCTGAGCGCAGGCCTCGGCCAGAATCCAGCCAGGCAGTCCGCTGTCGGCGCGGGGCTCCCTGTAGAGATCGGAGCGTTTACAGTCAACTTCGTCTGCGGATCCGGAATGAAATCCGTCATGCTGGCCGCCGATGCCATCAAAGCCGGAGAGTACAGCGCCATCGTCGCCGGAGGGATGGAGAGTATGTCCAACGCTCCTTACCTCCTGCCCGGAGCCAGATGGGGATACGTGATGAACAATCAGGCCGCGGTGGACTCCATGGTCCATGACGGCCTGTGGGACGTCTACAACAACGAGCACATGGGGATGACCGCCGAGATCGTCGCGCAGAGATTCGGCATCACCAGGGAGGATGCAGACCTCATCTCCGCCCAGTCCCATCAGAAGGCCGCCGCGGCCATCAGCGCCGGCAAGTTCAAGGACGAGATCCTCCCGGTCATCATCCGCTCGAAGAAAGGGGACATCGTCGTCGACACCGATGAGGGGGTCAGGGCCGATTCAACCGCGGAGACCCTCGGAAAGCTCAAGCCCGTGTTCAAGAAGGACGGGATCGTCACCGCAGGGAACGCCTCCCAGCTCAGCGACGGAGCAGCATCCCTCATGGTCACTTCCAGGAAATGGGCCAAGGAGCACGGCGTCAAGCCTCTGGCATCCATCGTCGCCTACGGCGAGAGGGGAGTCGAGCCCCAGTACATCATGGAGGCCCCCATACCCGCCACCCAGCATGTCCTGAAGAAGGCCGGCATGACCATCGACGACATAGACCTGTTCGAGCACAACGAGGCGTTCGCCACAGCGTCCTGCGCGGTCAAGAAGGCCCTGAACGTCCCCGACGACATCTTCAACGTCAACGGAGGCGCTCTGGCCATCGGGCACCCTCTCGGATGCTCCGGGGCCCGTGTCCTCGCCACCCTCCTGTACGCTCTGAAGGACAGGAAGAAGGAGACAGGACTGGCCACGTTCTGCATCGGCGGAGGGAACGCCGCCACGATGATCATCCGCAGCGAATGATCGGGCATAAACTTCAAACGGCCCGAAAGGGCCGTCTTCACTTTTATCAACAACATAGGGGATTCCCGTAGCCATGAAGTCTTTGGAGCAGACCCTTGCGCTGATTGACGATTCCGTCGACGAGATGGCGGAGACTATGGTCGGGATGATACGCTTCCCTGCTCTGTCGCCGGTCAACGGCGGAGACGGAGAAGGCAGGAAAGCCGATTACCTGATGTCCTGCCTGAAAGGATTCGATTCCGTGCAGAGGGTGGATGTCCAGGACGAGACGGACCCGTCTGTGATAAGGCCGAACATACTCGCGGTCAAGAAAGGGCAGAAGCCCGGGACCGTGTGGATCGTAGCTCACATGGATGTCGTTCCCGCCGGCGATCCAGACCTGTGGGAGACTCCGCCTTTCGATCCCGTCTACCGCGACGGGAAGGTCTACGGAAGGGGAACGGAGGACAACGGCCAGTCCATAATCTCGTCGATGTACGCTTCCAGGTCCTGGCTCGGGGAGGAGCTCAAGGGCATGTCCATGGGCGTCGCCTATGTCGCGGACGAGGAGACCACCAGCAAGATGGGCATAGGATACCTTCTGAACCATGGCTTCTTCAAGGAAGAGGATGTGATCATCGTTCCCGACTGGGGGTCGCCGGAAGGCTCTTTGATAGAGGTATCGGAGAAGCATCTGGTGTGGCTCAGGTTCTCGATCGAGGGCAAGACCACCCACGGCTCCACGCCGAACCTGGGGATAAACGCCTACAAAGTCTCCACCCGGTTCCTCGCCGAGCTGATGGACGTTCTGGAAGAGAGGTTCTGCAAGACAGACGATATCTACCTTCCCAATATGTCCACCTTCGAGCCCACCAAGAGGCAGGCGACGGTGGAGAATGTTAACACGATCCCCGGCTATGACGAGTTCTCCATGGACATCAGGCTCCTCCCGTCATATGAGATCGACGACGTGGTGTCGGCCGCGAAAGAGCTGGCAGCCGAGCACGAGAAGCGCACGGGCGCGAAGATAACGGTGTCAGAGATACAGAGGCACGTGTCCGGGAAGCCGTCTTCCACAGACAGCGAAGGGTTCGCCGCTCTGATGGATGCGGTCGAGTCGGTCACAGGCAGGAGGCCCTCGGCGGTCGGAGTCGGCGGAGGGACCTGCGCCAACTTCTTCAGGGTCAAAGGCCTCGACGCATACGTATGGCAGTGCGGCGGAGGAACCCTCCATGCTCCCAACGAGCACGTGGTCATGTCCAACCTCGTCACCGACGCGAAGGTCTTCGCGACGCTCTACTACAACCTGTGCGTGAAAGGCTGATCACTCGTCGCTGAACATGCGGTCGATCATCCACTCTGTGTTGAAGACGATGATGTCCTCGTATTCCTGACCGTTGCAGACGAACGCTATCGGCTTCCCGATGGTGTGGGCGATGGACAGCGCCGCGCCTCCTTTGGCATCGGTGTCGATCTTGGTCAGGATGACCGCATCTATCCCTATGGCGGCATCGAAGACCTTCGCCTGCTCGATGGCATCGTTCCCTGCGAGGGAATCTCCGACGAACACCTTCAGGTCGGGCTTGGCGATCCTGACGATCTTCTTCATCTCCTCGATGAGGTTGCTGTTCGTCTGCATCCTCCCGGCGGTGTCGATGAGGACGACGTCCTTGCGCTTGGACTTCGCGTGCTCTATCGCATCGTACGCCACTGCCGAGGGGTCGGCATCGTGGGCCTGCTTGACGATCTTGCATCCGAGCTTTTCGGAATGGATGGCGAGCTGCTCTATGGCGCCTGCCCTGAAAGTGTCGCAGGCTGCCAGGACGACCGTCCGGCCGTTCTTCTGGATGCGGTTTGCGACCTTGGCGATCGCCGTGGTCTTCCCCGTTCCGTTGATCCCCACGAACATTATCACCGTGGGCCTCTTCTGCTCGGAGAGCCATTGGTCGAAATCGAACTCGTTTATCTTGAGGACGTCCCTCACGGCGTCCTTGACGGCCAGCTCGACGACCTCTTCCAGGGTGTACGAGCGGTCGTACTTCTTTCCGAGGAGGTTCTCGCGGACTCCCTTCTTTATCTCTTCGACGACGGGGTAGGCCACGTCGGCCTCCAGCAGGATCAGCTCCAGCTCGTCGAGGATCTCGTCGAGAGGATCCTCCTTGATCTTCTTCCCGGAATCGGACACCGGGCTGTCTGCCGCCGGACGGCTCTCCTTCTTGGCCTCTTTCTTCTCCTGCTTTTTGAGCTTCAGGAGCTCTTTCCTGGAGAGCTTGGGAGCCGGTTCGGGCTCGGAGACGGCTTCAGGCTTCGTCTCGGGAACCGCGGCCTTCTCTTCAGCGGGCTGAGGCGCCGGTCCGGCAGGCGAGGCCGCCGGCGGCTGGGGCTTGGCCTCTTCCGCGACGGGTTCGGGAACATGTTCGGGCTCCTCCGGCTTGTAGATCTTTTCCTCATCGAGGCTCTTGTTGGCCCTCGAGAAGAGGTTCTTCATCTTGGACTTGAGGGAATCGAACATATCCGCCGCCTCACTGCTTCGCGTCCGTCGCGGCCTGTCTGCTGGAATATTCGTGCTGGATGGCAGAGCTGAGCTCGGACAGAGCGTTCTGTGCCTCATTGAGGGCTTCAACGGTCTTCTTCAGGGCTTCGTTGATTTCGGCGCCGTTGGCATCCATGTACTCGATCGAGCCGGAGACATCCTTCTCGACAGAGATGTTGGATCCGACGCCCACGACGACGTTCCTGTTGCCGGTCACTTCGACGGGTATGAACGACATCGCTCCGACGGGGACAAGGATCTCGTCCCCGTCCTTGGCGTCCCTGAACGCTTTGATGGCCTGGGAGGCCATGGTGACCTCGTCCAGCGAGACGCGGAGGACCTGGACCTGACGGCTGAGGGCCTCGACCCTCTCCTTGTATGATTCCATCACGGCGATGGCCTGACGGAGCTCGTTGTCTTCCACGTTCACTCACCGATCTGGTATTTCACGACGTGGCTCTCGACCTGGTCTGCGGGGATCTCCTCGACCTTGGCGATGTCAATCTGCCATCTCTTGAGCTTGTGCTTGCTTCCGATTGTGGAGAGCGCTTTCTCTTTCACCGCGGCCTCGTCTTCGGCGGCCATCTCGACGGAGAAGGGCTGGGTTTTCCTGGGGTCTGCGTAGGTTCCTGTGACACGGAATGCTTTCATAGTGATTACCTAGAAGGCTGGATTCTGACCCTATTTATATAATTAGCGTCGGATAGAAATGTACGCGCGTGTACTGAAGGGAGCGCAAAGGCCTCTCGTTCCGTCCCCTGATGCCCCGGACGGCAATCGGATTTGCATGTGCCAGATACATCAGAACAGCTTCTTCTGGAGGTCGGTTTCCGAAGCGTATCCGATGTCGGCCATCTTCCTGCCTATCAGGAACACCGCCGCGAACTCCGGCACTTCGGTCTCGCCTTCGAGAGTGAAATGCTCTCCTTTCATGTCCAGCTTCGCGGGCTTCCTCATGGTGATCTTGGTGGGCTCGTCGGTGTACTCCGCCGGGACGGCCATCTGCAGGGGATCGAAATTCGTCAGCTGCTGCCTGGTTATGGGGGTGACCCTCAGCCCGCTCTTCCCGTGGACCGACCCCGGAAGGCGGATCAATCTCTTGATATCTGCAGTGACTGGCTCATCCACTTCTCCGGACAGGCGGTACGCCATGTCCTCCTTCATGATCTTCACAAGTATGTTCTGCGTGGACTGCGACAGCACGGCCATGTTGTTCTTCACGAATATGACCGTCCTCGCCTTCCTGAGCTCTTCCTGGGCCTTCATGACGGTCTTGGCATCGCTGCCTTTGATAGACGGGTATTCCTTCTTCACGGCTTTGGCATCCGTGTCGCAGAAGTCGTTGACGACATCCATGAGGCCGTTTCTCATCCTGAGCTTCCACCCGCCGGAGTCTGCCGGGGGTATCAGGCGGTCCTTGGCCACGTTGGTCCTCACCCCGGACCCAGTGACGACCTGGGATGTCGGCACCCTGTTGTATGGGAAGACCCAGTCTATGTTCAGGCCGGTCCCGGTGATGTAGTCCACCAGCTCCCTCCTCTCATGGGTTCCCAGCCCCATGACGTCCGGCGTCCTGACGTGCGCGTGGTACCCTCTGCCTCCCGAGAACGTTATGTGCACCTGGTCCTCGGAGAACCCCAGGTCTCCCAGCAGGAAGGAGTCGACCAGGTTGATCATCTCCTTCCGGATCTGCAGGAGCATCTCCGCGTAGGTCATCTCCTTGGCGCCGTCCAGGTGGTCTGCGTCCAGGTCGAATATCAGCTCCGCCCCCAGCCAGTCCTTCTCGTCCATCGTGGGCGCGTCGGGCTTCCTGTAGTAGGATGTGGAGTAGTAGCTGTGGGACGGGACCTGCCCGAGCATGAACCTGTGCAGCTCGTTCGGGTTCGGGAACGACATATGCCTCTGGACGAAGCTCTTGTCGAAGAACATGAACCCGAACTCCCTGCGGGTGAACCTGTCCGGAAGTATGGGCGTGTTCACCCTGTAGTATCTCCTGAAAGACTTCAGCAGGAAGCGGGCGTTCGAATCCATCGGACTGTCATGAACGGGCGTCCTATAAAATGGATGCCGAGACTCTCCGGGGGCGCCAATCTGACCTCTCATATACTAGCAGGTGCTAAAACGTGCATGGCGGAGCAGGTCCCGGTCTACGACAACCACATTCACATGAGCCCATCCGGGCGCAACATCGACGCTCTGAAGGAGTTCGAGGCCGCGGGAGGGACCGGCCTGACGCTGGTCACGCTCCCTTATCCCGAAGTCCCGATAGCATGCGGGGCCGATTTCGCCAGATCCTACGAGATAACATACGGCCTGGCGGCCAGGGCCCGCGAGGCCACCTCTTTGGAGATAAACATCGCCGTGGGCCCGTATCCGGTACTGATCCTCCGCCTGGCGGAAGCGTTCGGGCTGGAGAAGGCCGAGGAGATGATGGTCCAAGGGATGGAGGATGCCGGCAAAGCCGTCGCCGAAGGGCGCGCCGCGGCGATCGGGGAGATCGGGCGCCCCCACTTCCCCGTTCCGGAGGAGGTGCGCGAGGCCTCGGACAGGGTGCTGCTGACAGGGATGCGGCTGGCGAAGGAGAACGATTGCCCGGCGATCATCCATTGCGAATCCGAGCCCGGCACAGACATATCCCTGGCAGAGCTTGCGGACAGGGCCGGCCTGGACCGCGGGCTGGTGGTCAAGCATTCCTCCCCTCCGTGGGTCACGGAAGAGGAGACCTGCGGCGTGATGCCTTCGATCCCCGCGTCCAAGACGAACATGAGGGAGGCCTACGGCAAGGGCACCGACCGCTTCATGATGGAAACCGATTACATCGACGATCCGGCCAAGCTCGGGGCCATAATGTCCGTGACGACGGTGCCCAAGAGGGTCCGCGCATGGCTGGCCAACGGGGAGGTCCCGGCAGAGAGCATCCACAGGATCTGCGGGGACATCCCGGATTCGCTTTACAGGAGATGACGGCATGGCAGTCACAATCACGGGAGTTTATGACGAAGGCGCAATCGAAGACGCACCGCTCATCGGAGCCAAAGGGTTCTCGGTCCTGATCGACACGGAGGACGCGAGGTTCCTGGTGGACACCGGCCTCAGAGGAAGGTATCTGAGGCACAACCTGGAGAACCTGGAGATCGGCTACGAGACGATCGATGCGCTGATAGTCACCCAGCTCCATCCCGACAACTGCGCCGCGGTCAACGGCCTGCTGGAGGCCAGGGAGTCTCCGCTGAAGATCTACGGGCCGGAGCAGATGTTCGTCCCTAAGAAAGGGCTCCCGATAGGCAAGAAGACGACGGTCTCCGAGGAGAACATGCCTAAGGCGGTTCCGGACACCGGTTCCGGATGGATCGAGGTCTCCCCCGAGGTGGCCGTCACGCCGTTCATCGGCGGCGAGAGGTTCGTCCTGGTGAAGGGGAAGCGCCTGACGCTGGTTTCCGGCAGGGGCGCCGAAGGCCCCGCCGCGCCGTTCGAGGCCGTGCGCGGCAGGCTCGGGAGGTATCCCGACGCCTATCTGGGCTCCGTCCTCCTGGAAAAGAAGAAGAAGCCCGTCGCCGCGTCCTATGCGAGCGAGTTCGACGCATGCGGATGCAAGGCGCTGTACCTGAACCACGCCACCGGCCGCGACGGTATGCTGAACCTCCGCACCCATCTCGGCCTGAACGGGGTCAACGACTTCTATGTCGGATCCGTCTACAAAGCGTGAGCCTTCTGAAGGGTCGGGGGCATCCTTTATATAGGGAATCCTTTCAATCCCTTTACGATTACTATGCATTGGCGTCTCAGAACCTTAACGATGTTCGTGGCCATGACAGGCCTGCTCGTCGTCATAGGCATGCTGGTGGGAGCATTCTTCCACAACTGGATGCTCGGCCTCACGGTGATGCTGGCAGTCTCCATACTGTTCAACGTCTTCTCCTACTTCTTCTCCAAGAAGATGGCCCTTTCGGCCAACAAGGTGCGCCTTGTCACCAGAGAGGAGGAGCCCAGGCTCTACGGCATCGTGGAGCGCCTCGCCGAGAGGGCGGGCCTCCCCATGCCCGAAGTCGGGGTGTCCGACCTTCCCATGCCCAACGCCTTCGCCACCGGCCGCAACCCGAAGAACGCCGCTGTCGTGGCGACCCGCCAGCTCATGAACCTGCTGACCGACGACGAGCTCGAAGGCGTCATGGCCCACGAGCTCTCCCACGTGAAGAACAGGGACATCCTCGTGATGTCCGTGGCATCCACAATGGCATCGCTTGTCGCTTACGTCGCAAGGATGGCCGTCTGGGCGTCCCTGTTCAACAATCAGAACAACGGCGCAAATTTCGCCATCGCGATCCTGGCCGACATCACCCTGCCCATAGCGGCAATGCTCATCCAGCTTGGAGTCTCCAGGAACAGGGAGTACCTGGCCGACGAGTCCGGGGCCAGGCTCACGGGCAAGCCCATGGCCCTGGCCAGCGCGCTGACCAGGATCGAGAGCGGATGCTCTGCCAGCACCAACAAGTACGACAACCCCTCGGCCGCCAACATGTGGATATCCAACCCGTTCGGCACCAGGAAGACGGGCGGGCTGATCAACCTGTTCCGCACCCACCCCTCGACCCCCGACAGGATCGAGAGGCTCAGGAAGCTGGACGAGGAGCTCAACGGCCCCTCTTCAGACCGCAGCTATAACTTCTGAAAGAAAAGCGCGCCCGGGCCCTCGGGCCCGGGCGCCATGCTCAATGGACGGGCTCCCACTTGCAGAGCTCGTTGGTCTTGGACAGGGTGGATCCCCTGAGGATCTCCTCCCTGGTCCTGTCCTCCCTCTCGTGGACGTCGATGGCGCGGTTCGCGACCTCGACTGCCATCTCCTTGGGGATCACGACGACCCCGCTCTCGTCGCCTACGATCCAGTCCCCGGTGCGGACCCTCTGGCCGCCCACGGCAACTTCTATCCCTATCCCGCCGTAGCCCTTGGGCTCTCCGGCGCAGGGGGCAACGGTCCTGGAGAACACGGGGAATCCCATCTCGCGGATGTCGTCTATGTCCCTCACGGCCCCGTCCACGACCAGGCCCGCGACGCCCATCTGCACGGCGGAGTGCGAGGCGAGCTCGCCCCATACAGCAACGGGGGCTCCTCCGGCATCGACGACTATGACATCGCCCTTCTCGGCGCGGTCTATGGCCTCCACGGGCTTCGCCCAGTCTCCGTTGGCTGTCTGAACGGTCAGGGCCCTGCCGACCATCTTCTGCTTGTGGGCGAGCGACTGGGGCACGATGCCGACCATCACGCCCTGCTTGTGGAACGCATCCGATATGTTGCACGTGGACACTTTGGAGAAGGCCTCGAAAAGATCCTCCTCGCCGTACTTCTTGGCGAGCCCCGTGTCCACCTTGGCGCCGGCGATGGACTTCCTGATGTCCTCGGCGGCCTTCCTGATGTCCCCGGTCTTGATTATCGCGCCTCCGACGATGATGTCGGTGGCGCCTGCCTCCGCGTAGAGCCATGCGTTCTCTGCCGTGATCCCTCCGGCCACCGCAATGGGGATAGAAACGGCCGCCGCGATGCCCCTGAGGACGTCTATCGGAGGCTCCTCCCCGCGCATCTGGGTGTCGATGCCCATGTGCAGGCATATGTACGCGACGCCGAGCTTCTCCACGGCCTTGGATCTGGCGACCCTGTCGGGGACGTTGATCATGTCCACCATGATCTCTGTCCCGTACTTCCTTCCGGCCATGACCGCCTCCTCGATGGTCGCGTCGTCGGCCAGCCCGAGCACGGTGACGATGTCCGCGCCTGCCTTGGCCATGATCTCGACTTCGAATCCGCCTACGTCCATGGTCTTGGTGTCCGCGACGATCTTCTTCCCCGGGAATTCGCGCCTCAGCGCCCGAACGGCATCGGCGCCCTCGCTCTTGATGAGGGGGGTCCCGACCTCCACCCAGTCCGCACCGCCTTCCACCGCCTCTTTGGCGATTTCGACGGCTCTGTTCAGCTGCATTAGATCCAGAGCGACCTGAAGATACGTCATGCGGGGATTATCGCCGGATGCTTATAAGCCAATATTGCAGGGCTTTGTTGCAACACGGTTTTATATCGGCAGAGCCCAATCGCATAGCATGGATCCGGTCTTCCCCACAAATGTCTGCGATTTCAAGACTATCGCCAGCGAAGGATACACTTTCGTCGACAAGACCCTGATGATCAAGGACATCGTGTCGTTCAAGAACGGGCCGTTCCTCTTCACCCGCCCGAGGAGGTTC
>CAVHMZ010000017.1:20373-24170 GCA_963637225.1 Segatella hominis | reverse complement strand
GTCCAGGATAATGTACGCATAGCCAGAGTTCTTCTTTGTGAGCCGGCAGCGCACCCGTTTCACATAGACGATCCTGCCGTTGCAGACGGCTATGTTGTCGGGAGACTCGAGCCCTTCGCGATGCTCTCTGACAGTGTCCTTGTAGAGGGTCATGTTGGGCTTCAGGCGCGTGACGAAGTTCACGCTCTTCTCGAAAAGGACGTCCATGTTCGTTATGGTGCAGTATCCCGCGTCTATGACCGAGAACGTCACGTTCACTCCCATCTCGGACACGATGCCGAGGAGCCCCGTGAGGGTGATGGCATCGATGATGTTGCCCGGGACGACCCTGTAGCATATCGGCATCCCCGTGACCAGCTGCACAACCATGATCAGGCGGAGCTCGATGTTCACCTCTCCGTTGTGGTTGCTTGCCTGCGTCAGGCCGATATCGACGGCGTTCACAACCCCCTTGCTGTCTATGGCGACGCATTGCCCCTGATCCTTCGTGACCAGGGGGACGTATGTCTGCATGAAGTCCCTGTAGGACTGGCCGTCGCCCATGACCGCCAGCGCGTCGCTTATGCGCTGGCTCGCGAGGACGGCGTCCGGGAAGAGGATCCTGGCATAGCTGCCCTCGAACCAGTCTTCGGCATTGCACATCCCCAGTCCGTCGGTAAGGGTGCAGAACAGGACCAGGGCCTTGATGGTGTCTTCGCCGCCCGTCCCCATGGCATCGATGCACCCGGACAGCCCGCTCTCCTCCATGAGCATCGACAGGAGATACGCATCTCCGAAGTCCAGGGTGCGCCTCGGACGCATCGGCACAGTGCCCGTCCGGAGCTCCTCGAAAGTCGGGAGCCCGAACTCCCCTGTTTCGAGGTTGTACGTGAACGTCCCTCTCCGGCGGCTGCGGTACACCCCTTTCTCGCGGTCGACGACGAATCCGAGATACTCTATCGAGTCCTTGACGACCTTCCCGTCCTTCTTCTTCGACGACATGAGAGTCGCATATTCGCTGCCGTTCTTGCCGCGCTTGTAGGAGATGTACATCGTGCCTCGATGCACGCGGCGGGAATAAAAGTTACTTCTACCGAAGGGTAAGAAACCGTCGCCAGATGCAAATCCGGCATTCTCCCGAGCTCCGGCAGATATTCCGGACCGATGATGCGAGAATCCGCTCAAAATCAATCTGTTCGGCAGAAGCAAAAGCGCCAGGAACGCATAAAATGGAAGGTGGGGGATGCCCACCTCCGTTTTCAGAACTGGCCGTCGTAGACGCCGGCCTTGATGTCCTTCACGAAGACGCGGGGATCCTTTCCGTCGATGGTGACTCCGACGGAGACGCAGTTCCCTGCGACCTCGAGGACTCTGGCCTTCAGATCGGCTCCGAGGAGGTCGTCCTGCTTCATGGTCGCGACCTTCTTCGCCTGGTCGAGGGTCAGGTTGCCGACCTTCTCGGTCTTGGCGTTGTGCGCTCCGGATGCGACTCCGAGCTCCCCCTTGATGAGAGCGGACATCGGGGGCGTCCCGACCTTGATGTCGAACGTCTTGTCGTCGTTGATAAGGATCTTGACGGGGACTTTCATTCCCTCGAAAGCCGCAGTCTTCTCGTTGATCTTAGCGATAACCTGGCCGATGTTCACGCCTTTGGGACCGAGTGCGGGGCCCAGGGGCGGACCTGCGGAGGCTCTGCCTCCATCTACCAATGCCTCAACAGTATCTACCATTGCTCATCTCTCCTTCTCTATGACCCTCACGCTG
Source organism: Segatella hominis (assembly GCA_963637225.1). Classification (GTDB taxonomy): domain Archaea; phylum Thermoplasmatota; class Thermoplasmata; order Methanomassiliicoccales; family Methanomethylophilaceae; genus Methanoprimaticola. The sequence continues at coordinate 22,427 of CAVHMZ010000017.1, read as the reverse complement.
TCTCCTTTGACAGTGACGGGTATCGGGACCATGGCCTCGGTGAGCTCGACAGTGATCTCCTCCTTGGCATGGTCGATCTGCTGGACCCTTGCTTTTTCGCCCTTGAAGGGACCGTTGACGAGCTCGACTATGTCTCCCTCGACGATTCCGACAACAGCAGACATCGGGACGAGGTAGGGTCCTATCTCATCGATGCTGGTCTCTCCGTTGATGAACGACCTCGCTTTCTTTATGTCGCGGGTCTTCTCGCGGAGGCGGTCCGTGTCCATCCCTTCGACGAACACGTATCCTCTGAGCCCGGCGGGGCTCAGTATCGCATATATGTCCTTCTCCTTGGATTCGGCCTGGGCTTTCGAGTACAGCGTGTCTGCCACGCTCTTCTCCTGGTCGATCTGGGTCTTAAGGACCATAATGGACTGTGACGCCATGGCCTTGAAGCGCATGGAATCTTCGTCGGCGCCTGCCGAGACCGATACCTCGGTCTCGACCATGTCGCCGTATCTGGCTCCGTCGGGGCACTCGACCTCGAGGACGAGCTCCTTGGCGGCCTTTCCGGGAAGGTCGACCTCGACGGACACCAAGCTCCCGTAGTTGCTGGCCCATATCTCTCTGGCGCCGTCCTTGAGGGTGATCGTCCACTCGGGCGCATCCTCTGCATCGGGACCTGTGGTGATGGAGAACGAGATCGTCACCTTGGGTTCCTCCGCAGAAACCTGGAAGGGCCACTGGACCTTTTTTCCTGCATGGACTTTCTGCGTAGCATTGTCGCCAGATATCATCGGGACCATGGGCTTCACCTCAGAAGTATGCGGGGAGTATGTCCATGAGCCACCAGATCGCGAACCCGACGGCTCCGACGATTATGATTCCGATTCCGGTGATGTACAGCGTCTTCACGTACTCTTCCCTGCTAGGCGTGCGTGCCATCTTCAGAATCCTGCCGTACTTGCCTTTCCCGAAGCCACGGGCCTTGGACGCGAACTCGTCCTGAAGGTCGTAGACGGATGAATCTTCTTCAGCCATTGTATCGTTCTCCCATCCGCATAGCGGACTGCCCTCGTTATCACTGACAGTTATAACGCAGGGTACCCCTCAATTATATTACCATTATAAAGCTTTCCGACGGTTCCGGCACGATCCCGATCTGCGGGAGAAGATGTCCGGAAAATAGGCGGCGGACACTCGTGCCCTGATGCCGGAATGCCCCCGATGCCCGTTCGCGCTGCCGGAGGGATGATTTTCCGAGCAACGCCTTTTATATGAGTTGCTAGTACACTTTGACCATAGGAACCTTTAGGGGGCTTGTTTGTATGGAAGAACTACTTTGTAACGTTGAAATCGTGAAAGAGAACAACGATTTCGTTATCAGGATTCAGAGCGACCTCGGAGGCGTCAGGGAATACAAGTCCAACAGCTTCGAAGAGGTCCTCGAGCAGCTCGTGCAGGACCTCCAGGAAGAGTTCGAGACGCTTTGAGCGGAGTTGATCCAATGGCCGATAAGATCAAGCAGATTGCAGACGGCCTCGACATGCTAGCCGAGGACACCTCGATCCCGAGGAACATCAGAAAGGGAGCCACCGAAGCAAAGGCGAAGCTCCTTGATGCCAAGGAAGCCATGGATGTCCGCGCCACCGGCGCGATCGTCATCCTGGACGACCTTGCCAACGACCCCAACATACCTCTCCACGGCAGGACCATCATCTGGAACGTCATCAGCCAGCTCGAGGTCATCAGCCAGCAGAACTGATTCCCTTTCCATGCGCCCGGGCGGCGCCGCGTTTCAGCGGCGCTGTTCGGCCACGATGTCCAAGAAATTCTGGAATATCTCGGGCCCGTGCTCGGTGTTCTCCACCTCGGGGTGGAACTGCACGCCGAAGATCGGGCGGCCGATGCAGCGGATCGCCTCGTGAGGGCAGGTCTCGGAAGATGCGGTGACCGCGAACCCCTCAGGGATCCTCTTGACCTCGTCGTTGTGCGATGCCCATACCCGGAACTCGTCGGGAAGGCCCCTGAAGATATCGTCGTGGGAGGAGCCTTTCAGCTCCACTCCCCCG
>CAVHMZ010000017.1:8628-20363 GCA_963637225.1 Segatella hominis | reverse complement strand
TCGCAGAGGAACTGCATGCCCGCGCAGATCCCGAAGATCGGGAAGTCCGCCTTGTCCAGGTACTCGCCGTTGCTGCCCATGCGGGCCGCGTCGTTGGCCACATTGGGCGCTCCGCCCGACAGGATCAGCCCGTCGACGTCCTTGATCTCGTCGAACGGCGTCGTGTTCGGGATTATCTTGGTGTCCGCCTTGAGGTATCTGAGAACGCGCCATTCGCGATGGGTCCACTGGCCCCCGTTGTCAACGACGTAGACTTTCATCGGTTCCCGAACGGACAGGATGAATATGAAACATGCGGGATTACCGATAAGAACCCGGCCGCCATCCGAGAGGCATGATCAATTTCGACAACAAGAAGTTCCTGAAGCTGGCGCCCGTCGATAACGATGCGTTCTCCGACCTTGTGAACGGGATCCTCGTCAGCGGAGAATCCGTCGTCCAGACGTTCAAGTCCGGCCGGGACGGAGTGGTGTTCACGGACAGGAGGCTCATCGCGATCAACGTTCAGGGGATGACGGGCAAGAAGAAGACCGTCAGCGTCCTGCCCTTCGACAAGATCCAGGCCTTCGAGGTCGAGACGCCCGCGACGTTCGACATCGACAGCACCCTGACGCTCTGGTTCAGCGGCGTCGGCCAGGTCGATTTCGAGTTCAGCGCCAGGGCCAGCGTCACGAAGATAATGAGATGCATCAGCGAGCGCATGCTCGGGTGATGCTTTCCGGCCGGGACGGATGCCGCCCCGGCCGGATTACTAAAAGGATCACTCCCACTCGATGGTCGCCGGGGGCTTGTTCGTGATGTCGTAGACCACGCGGTTCACGGAGTCCTTCATCGTGTTGGTGATGCGGACCGACATCTGCTCCAGCACGTCGAGGGGGATCTTGGCGTAGGTCGCGGTCATGCCGTCTACGGATGCCACGGCCCTGATGGCGATGGTGCGGCCGTAGGCCCTGCGGTCCCCCTGGACCCCCACGGACTTGGAGGGCAGGAGCACCGCGAAGTACTGCCAGGGTATGTCCATCTTGCCGGCCTTGCCGGCCTTGGCGATCTCGTCCTCGACGATGAAGCAGGCCTCGCGGACGATGGCCACGTTCTCGGGGGTGACCTCTCCGAGGCACCTCACCGCGAGCGCGGGGCCGGGGAAGGGCTGCCTCTCGGACGCCTTCACCCCCAGCTTCCTGGCGATGTCGCGGACTTCGTCCTTGTAGAGGTCCCTGAGAGGCTCCACCAGCGTCATCCCGAGGTCCTTCGGGAGCCCGCCGACGTTGTGATGGGACTTGATGGTGTCGCGGATGCCGTCCCCGGACTCGATCCAGTCGGGGGCGATGGTCCCCTGGACCAGGAACTCGGCCCCGAACTCCTTGGCGTTCCTCTCGAACACGCGGATGAACTTCTCCCCGATGATCTTCCTCTTCTGCTCGGGATCGGTGACGCCTTTCAGGGCCTCGAAGAACTCGGCGCCCGCGTCTGCGATCCTGTAGTTGATGCCCATGTCCCTGAGCATGGACTCGACCTCCTCGGTCTCGCCCTTCCTCATGAGGCCGTTGTCCACGTAGACCGCCAGCAGCCTGTCCCCGATGGCCTTGCTGGCCAGCGTGGCCGCAACCATGCTGTCCACTCCCCCGGAGCAGGCTATGATCGCCTTTCCGGCAATCTTGGACCTTATGTCCTCGACAGAGTCATTGATGAAATCTTCGGCACCCAACATCTGAAACCACCTTCTCCGAGTCCGCGATGACCTTCGCCGCCTGCTCCTCCCTGTACGAGACGAGGGCCTGCCTCACGGAACCGTCAGTGACTGCAAGGATCTCCGCCGCCAGGACGGCCGCGTTGTCTCCGCGGTCCAGGCCAACTGCGGCCACCGGCACTCCCGGAGGCATCTGCACCACGGAGAGGAGCGCGTCCAGGTTGAGCGCGCCGCTCACGGGCACGCCTATGACGGGCTTCACCGTGAAGGATGCCACCGCTCCGGGCAGCGCGGCGGACAGCCCCGCTATGGCGATGAAGACATCGGACCCGCTCTCCTTCACGAGGGACTCGACCCTTGCGGGCGTGCGGTGCGCGGATGCCACCGCGATGTCGAACCCGATTCCGAACCTCTTCAGGACGCCTATGGCCTTCTCGGCCACGGGCATGTCGCTCTTGCTTCCCATGATGATGGTGACCCTTGACATCGGATGGACGACTACATAATCTGTATAAAAACCGAAGGGTGGGGTTTGGGGAAGAGGTTTCTGTTCCGGGCCGTTCAGCTCTTGAGAACGACGACGAGGAAGATGCCGACGGCGACGAGGGCACCGATCACGATACCGAGCAGGTCGATGATGGCATTGTAGACCGTATCCCAGGCCGCGACCTCGCAGAACGGGGAGATGTCGCTGTACCCAACGAGGTAGGCCCAGACGACTCCGACGACGAGACCGATCAGGGCCATCGCGGCTCCAGCGGCTTTGCTCTTTCCAGAGCCGAAGTACGCGGAGAAGAGCCCTGCCACGAGCATGACCAGGGCGAACGCGAAGACCACGAGGGTCAGGAAGGACATTGCATCCATTGTTTTGCCTCCGAATTTTAAACCCGCGATGCGGGAATTTGCCACTGGTAGACTGTTGGATTATTTATTGGGTTGGGTTCGTCCGGCACCGGCCGCGGGGCGGCCTGGCGGCGCCGTCTGGCATGCGGAAATGCGCGCTTTCGGGCCAATCGGATGGGTTCCCGCCGCTGGATGGCTGTATAATCCATATATCTGCCCCCTTTGTAGTAAAGTATATAGTTCAAAAGCGCGAAATTCTCCAATGTTTATTAAATCTCACAATACTTTTTTATAGTACAACTAATTTAGACTGATTGTACATCGCGCAAGCGCAACGAAGGGGATCTATGGAAATTCTGGGGAGGATCGAGGAGATCACCTGCGACGGCAGGCTGATAGTTCGCTGTTCTGAGCTTCCAGACATAGGTGCCGTCGTTTATTCGCATGACAGCAAACGCGTTGGAACCGTCGGGAGGGTCTTCGGGCCTGTCGACGGCCCTTACGCTTCCGTGAAGCCCGAAGGCGAAGGCCAGAGGATCGGAGCGGAAGTGTTCTTCGGGGGGAGCAAGCAGAATGCCAAAGGTAAGAGAAGGAACAGAAGAAATCGAGGTCTGTCCCGAGTGCGGAAGCCACCATCTTGTCCGCGACTACGAGCGCGGAGAACTGCTGTGTGAGGACTGCGGGCTGGTCTTGGACGACCAGTTCATCGATCAGGGTCCGGAATGGAGGGCATTCGATGTGGAGCAGGGCGAGAAACGCGCCCGTACCGGTGCTCCGATGACCTACACGATCCACGACAAAGGTCTCTCGACCGAGATCTCGTGGAAAAACAAGGACAGCTACGGCAAGAGCATCCCTACAAGGAACAGAGCCCAGCTGTACAGGCTCAGGAAATGGCAGAGGAGAATCCGTGTTTCCAACGCCACGGAGAGGAACCTGGCATTCGCGCTGTCCGAGCTGGACAGGATGGCATCCGCCATGGGGCTGCCCAGGAACGTCAGGGAGACGGCCGCCATGATCTACAGGAAGGCGGTCAACAAGAACCTCATCAGGGGAAGGTCCATCGAGGGCGTCGTCGCGGCGTCCCTCTATGCCGCATGCAGGCAGTGCGGAGTGCCCAGGACCCTCGATGAGGTCGCGAGCTCCAGCCGCGTCGGCAGGAAGGAGATCGGAAGGACATACAGATTCATGACCCGCGAGCTGAAGCTGAAGCTCATGCCCACGAAGCCCCAGGACTACGTCCAGAGGTTCTGCTCCGAGCTCAAGCTCAACGGAGAGGTCCAGAGCAAGGCCGCGGAGATTCTCAAGGACGCGTCCGAGAAGGAGCTCACCTCCGGAAGGGGGCCTACCGGAGTGGCCGCTGCGGCTATCTACATCTCCTCGATCCTGTGCAACGAGCGCAGGACCCAGAGGGAGGTGGCCGATGTGGCGGGCGTGACGGAAGTCACCATCAGGAACCGCTACAAGGAGCTCACCGAGAAGCTCGGAATAGAGATCCAGCTTTGAACACGGGCGGGGAGATGCCCCGCCCCTCTTCTTTTTCAGCGTATTGTTCTCGCCCGGATGCCGCATGGGAGCATCCGTGGACGCGGAGACCGCGTCTTCCCAAACGCCTGCGGGTTCATCGACAGCCCGATCAAGGCTTGAACCATCTGAACTCGAGATAGTCCACATCGTTCTTCCTGACGCGGCCGAAGAGGATCTCCTTCTTCACCCCGCCGGACAGCCTGACAGTCCTGGAGATCTCGGGCCACATCCTGATGCCTTCGTCGGTGACCGCATGAGCCAGATATCTGGCGTGGCAATCGTCCGGAGACTCCTGGTACACCCTGAAATGTGTCCCGTACTTGAACCCGGTCTTGACCACGAGCCCCCTCTCCCTCAGATCGGAGTAGACCTGCAGGCGGATGCCGAACTCGTCCTGGACGGACTCGCCGAAATCGACCAGGTCGTCGTAGGGCAGCCTCTCTCCGTTCTGGTCCAGAACGGACAGGCGCCCCTTGGAGACAAGGTGGCAGCTCTCGATCAGAGAGAGCTGGAGCGCATCGACGAACGACCTCCCGTAGAACCCGTAGCCCCTCAGGGCCTCGGCCTGCCCGCGGTCGAAGACGAACACCCTGTCGCGAATCAGCCTGCCCACGGGCTTCTCGGTGATCGGCTCGGAGAACACCTTCCCCGCAGGGTCTCTCATCGACATGATGTAGTATGTCACGTCCCCTTCTTCATCGACGACCCCGTACAGGAGCTTCTTCTTCCTCTTGGCGGTGTCGACGGCCTCGCGGATGAATGTGGAGATATCTATGGCGGTCCTCTCCGAAACGGCCCTGACCATGAACTCCGGCCTGGAATTGCTCATGGTCTTCCCGCGCGGGAACACAGAGATGTCATAGTCGCCGGTCTCGTACTTCGCGATGAAGCCCCTCTGCCTCAGGTCCCTGTAGACAAGGTACTTGATGTCGAAGCCCTCGAACACGGACGCGGAATGGCAGAACATCCGGTCGAACGTCATGGGCCCGTCGGGGCCTGCGACCTCCAGCCTGCTGCCCTCTATCAGATAAGTGGCCTCTATGAGGTCCAGGTCGACGCCTCCGCCGCTGCGCGGGTAGCCGAAGTTGCCTTTGGTGTAGAGCCTGCTGCCCTCGCTCTGGTCGCGGACCTCCACGATGTCGTCCACAAGAATTCCTGCCATCGGGCCGAAGTAGCGGGCAGGATTATAAAAGGGTGAAGGTGGCCGTAGCCCGCCTCATCGGCAGGGCCCGGCCTTGGGCTCAGTTCACCGAAGAGGACGGAAGGGTCCCGTCTATGAACTGCTGGTATCCGTACAGGTCGATGAGGCCGTGGCCGGACAGGCAGAAGACGATGGTCTTCTCCTCGCCGGCGGCCTTGCACTCAAGGGCCTTGTCGATCGCCGCTTTGACCGCGTGGCAGGACTCCGGAGCGGGGACGATGCCCTCGGTGCGGGCAAAGGTGACCCCTGCCTGGAAGGTGTCGGGCTGGTCGTAGGAGACTGCTGTCGCATATCCCTGCCTGTACGCGGCGGACACCAGCGGGGCCATCCCGTGGTACCTGAGGCCGCCTGCGTGGATGGCCTTGGGTATGAACTCGTGCCCGAGGGTGTACATCATGATGAGCGGGGTCATCCCTGCGGTGTCTCCGTAATCGTACTTGTACTCCCCCTTGGTGAGGGACGGGGACGCCTTCGGCTCGACGGCGATGATCTGGCAATCGCTCTTGCCCTTGATCTTCTCGGCGATCATGGGGAATGTGAACCCGGCGAAGTTGGACCCGCCTCCGGCGCAGGCGATCATGTAGTCCGGCTCGATCTCGGCCATCTTCATCTGCTCCATCGCCTCGATCCCTATGACGGTCTGGTGGAGCATGACGTGGTTCAGCACGCTTCCCAGGGAGTAGCATGTGTGTGGGTCCTTCACTGCGAGCTCGCAGGCCTCGGAGATGGCGATCCCCAGGGATCCTGAGGTGTCCGGGTGCTCTTTGAGGATCTTCCTTCCGAACTCGGTGTACTCGCTGGGGGATGCGTAGCATTTGGCCCCGTACATATTCATCAGCGTCTTCCTGAAGGGCTTCTGGTCGAAGCTTCCGCGGACCATGAAGACGGTGGTGTCGATGTCGAACATGTTGGACACCATGGACAGGGCTGTCCCCCACTGGCCCGCTCCGGTCTCGGTGGTCAGGGTGTGGATCCCCGCCTCGGAGTTGTAGTAGGCCTGGGCCAGGGCGGTGTTCCCCTTGTGGCTTCCGAGAGGACTCATGTCCTCTCTCTTGAAGTAGATCTTGGCAGGGGTCTTCAGGTACTTCTCCAGGTGGTACGCCCTCTGGAGGTTCGAGGGGCGGTTCAGATAGACGAGCTGCTCCCTGATCTCCTCGGGGATGTCGATGAACCTCTTGGTGGAGCCCTCCTGCTCGATGATTGGCTTGCAGAAGATGGGCGCGAAGTCCTGGGGAGTGGCGGGCTTGCCGGTAGAAGGGTTGAGCGGGGGCGCCACGGGCTCCGGGAGGTCGGCTGCGAGGTTGTACCAATGCTTGGGCACGTCATCGGGCATGAGCTTGATGCATGCGTCTTTCGGTATGGTCATAGCACGGCGATTGATTCGAGGTATTTGTACATAATGGTAGTAAGATGTACATAATAATGCATTCAAACAGGAGATTCGCGGGGCCTCGAAAGGGGTTTAAGCAAAGTTTTTTATAAAAGTTCTGACATATATTGTAGTTGTGAACCAAAGGTTGACAACCGAGGGATAACATGGATGAGATCGACCGTCTGCTGTCGCTGGTGGAGAACCCCACCAGGCGGCGGATACTGGAATCGCTGGTCCGGGAGCCGAGCTACCCCCTGCGCCTGTCCAAGGAGCTGGGGGTCAGCCAGCAGGCCGTGATGAAGAATCTGGTCCTGATGGAGCAGAACGGACTGGTGAGCAGCAGCCGCGCAGAGAGCGACATGGGGCCGTCGAGGATCGTGTACACCCCCAACAGCGAGTTCACCCTGGTAGTGGAAATGGGATGCGGAAGGTTCGCGGCAAGAATGGCCGGGCCCCGCATGTCCGAGGAGGACATGCCCGGTGCGACCGAGAGCCAGATCCGCGGCCGCATCGGAGAGATAGACAAGGAGATCGGATACCTGGAGAAGAGGCGCGCCGCCCTCGAAGGAGAGCGGAAGGCGCTGACGGAAGCGCTCGGAGCATCGGAGGATGCGCCGGACGCGGATGCGAACGGCAATATGATGGAAAGGAGGCAAGAACATGGCCAATGAGAAAGCGATAAAAGTCGCAGAGCTGAAGCCCGGAGAGACCGGCAGGGGCATAGCCAGGCTGGACCCGGAGCTCATGGACATCCTCGGCATCAAGGTCGGGGACATAGTCCAGATAGACGGCGGCAAGAAGACGGCGGCGAAGGTCCTGAGGGGCGCTCCCGAGGACGCGAACCGCGGGACCATAAGGATAGACGGATCCACGAGGCGCAACGCAGGCGTTTCGCTGGACGAGCGCGTGGCGGTCAGGAAGATCGCCGCGAAGGATGCGGAGAAGATATCCTTCGCCCCCACGGAGCAGCTCAGGCTGCAGGGCGGGGAGGACTACCTCAGGCAGGTGCTGGAAGGCAGGGCCCTCGCGAAAGGCGACACCATCACCCTGAACGTGATGGGGAACAAGATCGACCTGACGGTCACATCGTTCGCCCCTTCCGCGGACGCCGTGCTGATGGCATCTACGACGGAGGTCAAGATCTCCGACAAGCCCGCCCCCAACAAGGGCGACGTCCCGAAGGTGTCCTACGACGACATCGGAGGCCTGGGAGACGCCGTGAAGAAGATCCGCGAGATGGTCGAGCTGCCGCTGAGGCATCCCGAGCTCTTCAAGAGGCTGGGAGTGGAAGCTCCCAAAGGAGTCCTGCTCCACGGGCCGCCGGGAACCGGGAAGACCATGCTGGCCAAAGCGGTCGCCGGGGAGACGAGCAGCAACTTCGTCTCGATCGGAGGGCCGGAGATCGTCAGCAAGTTCTACGGGGAATCCGAGGGAAAGCTGAGGGAGATCTTCAAGGACGCCGAGGAGAACGCGCCGAGCATCATCTTCATCGACGAGATCGACTCCATCGCCCCCAAGAGAGACGAGGTCAACGGCGAAGAGGAGAGGCGCATAGTCGCCCAGCTGCTCTCGCTGATGGACGGCCTGAACTCCAGAGGGAAGGTCGTCGTGATCGGCGCGACCAACAGGCCCAACTCCATCGATGAAGCGCTGAGGAGGCCCGGGAGGTTCGACAGGGAGATCGAGATCGGCATCCCCGACAGGGACGGCCGCCGCGAGATCCTGGAGATCCACACCAGGGGCATGCCTCTGGCAGAGGACGTCGACCTGGACTGGCTGGCCGACCGCACCCACGGGTACGCGGGAGCGGACCTGTCCGCCCTGACCAAGGAAGCGGCCATGGCGGCGCTCAGGAGAGTGCTGCCCGACGTGGACCTCGAAGCGGAGGAGATCCCCAGAGAGGTGCTGAACTCCATACTCGTGACCAAGGAGGACTTCAAGAACGCCCTGAAGGACATGCAGCCCTCCACCATGAGAGAGGTCCTGATCGAGAAGCCCAACGTCAGGTGGGAGGACATAGGAGCCCTGGAAAGCGCCAAGCAGGAGCTGAAGGAGGCCGTCGAATGGCCCCTGAAGTTCGGCAAGGTCTTCGAGCACATGAACGCCAGGCCTCCGAAGGGGATCCTGCTCTACGGGCCCCCCGGGACCGGGAAGACCATGCTGGCCAAGGCCGTCGCTACGGAGTCCGAAGCGAACTTCATAGCGGTCAAAGGGCCGGAGTTCCTCAACAAGTGGGTCGGGGAGTCCGAGAAGGCCGTGAGGGAAACGTTCAGGAAGGCCAGGCAGGCATCGCCCTGCGTGATCTTCATGGACGAGATCGACTCCATCGCGCCGGAGAGGGGCACCGGAGGGGACAGCAATGTCACCGAGAGGGTCATCTCCCAGATGCTGACGGAGATGGACGGCCTGGAGAGCCTGAACGATGTCGTGGTCATCGCCGCGACCAACCGTCCGGACATCATGGACCCCGCCCTGCTCAGGCCCGGCAGATTCGACAAGTCGATCTACATCGGGCCCCCGGACAAGGAGTCCAGGAAGTCGATCTTCGGCATCCACACCAAGGGCCGCCCCCTGGCGGACGACGTCGACCTCGGCTCTCTGGCGGAGAAGACCGAGGGATGCACCGGCGCGGACATCTCGGCCATCTGCAACGAGGCCGTGATGAACGCCGTGAGGCACCTGGTCTCATCCAACCCGAGCCCGTCGGACGATGACATCGCATCGTGCAAGGTCACCGCCGAGGACTTCGAGAAGGCCCTCGACAAGTTCGGGCCCAAGTCCAGGCAGGAGCTGAAGGACTACGGCCGCGGGAAGGAGCGATCCTTCCCCTCAAACCCTTTAAACGCAACACGAACGAGACAGGAACAGAAGAAGGAAATCAAGGAGGAATGAACCATGAGCGCAGCTGATGACATCTGGAACGACCTGTTCGGGGGCTTCGACAGCCTCAACAGGAGGATCGAGGACATGATCTCGAGCATGAACGTGTCCGATCCGAACGTCAAGACCTACGGGTACACCATGTACCAGGGCCGGGATGGGGTGAGGCACGTGAGGGAGTTCGGCAACGCGGGCGGGAGGCTGAACGCCATCGGCCCGGCGGATGCCAGGGACATCTTCACGGACGTCACCGAAGAGGACAGCGTCGTGAGGGCCGTCGCGGAGATCCCCGGAGTGGCCAAGGAGGACATATCCCTGAGCTGCACCGGCAATATGCTGTCGATCCGCGCGGACTCTCCCGGCAAATCCCTCGAGAAGGACCTGGCGCTGCCCTGCGAGGTCGACGCCGACTCCGCCAAGGCCAGCTACAACAACGGCCTGCTGGAGGTCGTCCTCGACAAGAAGGCGCCTTCCCAGAAGGGGAAGTCCATAAAAATCGAATGAGACCGAGCGCTCCGGAGCCTTTCGGCAACGGCTCCGGGGCATCCCCGGCAGGATGAGCGCCGCCGCGGCACCGCACGCAGTTCTGCCCGCCTGCCGAAGGCGGTAAAATCGATATTCCATAAGGGCCATCTCGCTTGGAGGTGCGACCGATAGGAGCCAATGTCAACAATCCGACACGTTGGATGGAAGGTTTCCCGTATTGCCACGGATACGAAGCGGCTGAAGGCATAGACTGGATATGGGAGCATAGGATATCCGATCTCGAGGAGCTCGGCCTATGATCAGCGAACAGGAGAAGCTCCGCATAGAGATGCAATTCCGCCTGGATTCGGAGAAATCTATCGAAGACAGGCGCAGACTCGGCCAGTTTTCGACACCGACGGAATTGGCCGAAGAGATCGTAGACTATGCTCTGAAGCAGAGTTCGGGAGACATAAGGTTCATGGATCCCGCATTCGGGACGGGCGCGTTCTACTCGTCGCTCGTTGCTGTCGCAGAAGACCGCCTGGATTCAGCCGTCGGGTTCGAGATCGACAGCCATTATTTCGCTCCCGCGAACCTTTTCTGGAAAGAGAACAAGCTCAAACTGACAAATTCCGACTTCCTCGCCGAGAAACCGAGCGAGAAATGCAACCTGCTTGTCTGCAACCCGCCGTACACGCGCCATCATCTCATCCCGCAGAGCTACAAGCAGATGCTCCATGACCTCATCCTCGATGAGACGTCCATCAGCCTGTCGGGCCTGTCCGGAATGTACTGCTACTACATGCTCGCGTGCCACAAATGGCTGGCGCCAGGGGCTTTATCGGCATGGCTGATTCCCAGCGAATTCATGGATGTGGGCTATGGCAAGGAGATCAAGGATTACTTGTTGCACCGGGTGAACCTCCTGAGAATCCACAGATACGATCCGGAAGATGTCCAGTTCGATGATGCACTGGTATCTTCGGCTATAGTCCTATTCAGGAACGAACCTCCCGGCCCGGATTCGGGCATAGTCTTCTCCTACGGAGGCTCGCTCGAGCATCCCGGAATCACGCGCAAAGTGAGCAGGGCATCTTTGGAGAAAGAGCCCAAATGGACAAGGTTCCCACTTAAAGGAGAACGCCGCCGGCAAGAGCCAGTCCCTCTGTCCAGATACTTCAAGGCCAAAAGAGGGATAGCAACCGGGAGTAACAGGTTCTTCATCATGAGGAAAGAGACTGCAAGGAAGATCGGAATCCCGGAAGGCTACCTGAGGCCCATATTACCCAGCCCCCGCGAGATGAGAGAGAACGTGATATTGTCGGGACCCGATGGATATCCTACTAACGTGATTCCCTTGGCTCTATTGAACTGCAAGGATGACGAGCAGACGGTTCTGGAGCAGTCGCAAGAGACCTATGATTATCTGAAGAAGGGAGAGGGCGATGTCTCCGCGGGATATCTCTGCCGGAAGAGGAAGCTGTGGTACCTTCAAGAGCAAAGAGAAGCGGCGCCTATAATCTGCTCGTACATGGGCAGAGGCGAAGGAACGGCTTTCAGGTTCATCCTGAACAAATCGGAGGCCATCGTCACCAATTCTTACATCATGCTGTATCCGACGGAGCTGTTCCGCGAACAGTACGGGACCGCGGAAGAATCGATCGGCAAGGCATGGGCATACCTGAACCGGAACTCGTTCAGGCTGTCGGACGAGGGAAGGGTCTACGGCGGGGGCCTGCAGAAGATCGAGCCGAAAG
>CAVHMZ010000017.1:0-8618 GCA_963637225.1 Segatella hominis | reverse complement strand
GCTCATGAACGTAGACGCATCCGATTTCGACGAGTACATGAGATCAGCCATATGATATTCGGGCAGCGAATGGCGCGCAACAACGTCCTCCGGCTTGTTTTTAAATAGAAGTTCTGACAGTATGAAGAGCATGGGCAGGAACGACCTCATAAACACGACCCGCGCTATATTAGCGAAAGCGGGATTCGATGTCTCCTCCGCCCTGACCCTCAGAGGAGTCTGCTTCGATGTCGTGGCAAGGCTGGACGACAGGGTCCTGATAATCAAGGTGCTGAGCAACATCGACGCATTCTCCAAGGAGAACTCCGAGGAGATGAAGGTACTGGCCGACACGCTGGAGGCCACGCCCCTCGTCGTGGGCGAGAGGTCCAGCGCAGGCGCGCTGGAGCCCAGCATCGTCTACTCCAGGTTCAACATATCCATAGTCTCCAACGAGACCCTGGCGGACCTCCTTCTGGAGGATGCCCCGCCTTTCATATTCGCCGCCCCCGGCGGCCTCTACGTCAAGCTGGACAGCGAGCTGCTCAGGTCCGTCCGCGAGGACCGCGGGATCAGCCTCGGGACCCTGGCAGACTGCGCGGGAGTGTCCAGGAGGACCATCCAGATGTACGAGTCCGGGATGGGCGCCATGATCGACGCCGCCCTCCGCATCGAGGAGTGCCTCGGGCTGCCCGTGATCGAGCCCATAGATCCCTTCGAGTTCAAGAGCGAGGAGCGCAGGAAGGAGGAGCGCACCGGACAGGAGCGCATAGACACTTTCGCGGTGAACCAGCTCTGCAACCTCGGATTCTCGGTCAGGCCCGTCCTCAAGAGCCCCTTCGAGGCCGTGAGCCTCAGCGGCAGCGCCGCCATGCTCACCGGCATAGGCGCATCGGACGACGCCAAGCTCGTCCAGAAGGCGATCGTCGCATCGGACATCGCCCGCATAGTGGACCGCTTCTCGATCCTCATAGTGGAGCGGAAGCACGACCGCGACAGCATAGACTCCACGGCCGTGGTCTCCAACGAGGAGCTCAAGAAGATAGACGCTCCGGAAGAACTCACCAGCCTGGTCGCCGAGAGGGGAACGCGCAAATGAAGACGATCGCCATCGGCAACTGCGAGGTTTCCGTCCTCCCGATAGTCAACGGGATGCAGTCCGAGGCTGACCGCGTCCGCGAATGCTTCGGGGACTTCGAAGCATACGGCGCCGCGCTGGGCATCGAGGGCATACAGGCGATCAAGAACCGCCTGCAGCTGAACGACGAGTTCGAGGTCAGCGAGCTGGACTTGGCCTACGCCCACAGGATGGAGCAGCTGACCGGGCTGCCGGTGGAGATGCCGTCCCCCGCCATGTGCGCCCTTGTGGACGAATGCTCCAAACGGGGCATGAACGTCATAGCCCTGGACATGAACGATGCGGATTTCACGGAGATGTATTGCGAGACCGTCAAGACGTGGGACTTCGTCAAGGAGCACAGGCTCGCCAAGAAGGGCATGAAGAAGAGGTTCAGCGCCTCCAGCCCCGAGGAGTTCGCCCTTCAGTGGGACGATTTCGTGAACACCGTGAAAGGGTACCGCGAGGTTTCCTTGAAAAGAGAACAGCACATCGCCGAACAAATCGCCGATGTAGCCAAATACAGGTCCAGTCTCATGGTCGTCTTGGAAGTCGAACGGACTTCCGGAATCATGAAGATCCTGGAGAGCTTGGAATGAGCTGCGACAGATGCGAGGAAGCTGTCAGAGCAGGCAGCAGGTTCTGCCCTTATTGCGGAGAGATCCTTGGCCCGGAAGAGGCCAGACCGAAACTTGACTTCGATATTGTCATCAAGATCGTCACACCGATACTGATAATCACGCTGATCACGGAGTTCCTGTGCATGTGGGCCGGCATACCCACAGTGCTGGACTGGATCGATGGGGAAAGCTACAGCGTCTTCATCGTCGCGCCCGGCATCATAAAGCTGTTCTGCATAAACGGCATCGCGTTCGACCTGTACTGGCTCATCATCGTGGCGGCCATCACGGCATCCGTCGCGATCCTCATGTGGGAGTTCTGCAAGGTCGTCAGAGAGCCTGAGCCGGAACGCTCCGAGAAGTTCAGAGGATCCTCGATGTACTGGCTGGTCATGCTGTTCTGCGCAGACCTGCTCATCAGCATGGCCCTGGGGCTGGCGACATCCCACGGCAGCGTCCCCGAATTCGATTCCGGATTCACGGGGAAATCCCTCTTCCAATTCGCCAATGCGGCGTTCTGGGAAGAGATGTGCACCCGCGTGCTGTACATCGGAGTCCCGATGGCCGTCGCGGCCCTGGTCTGCAAGAAAGAGAAAGCTTGGAGGTACATCTTCGGAGGGTTCGGCTTCAGCCGCCTGGGGCTTGTCCTCCTGGTGATAGCGTCTTTCGTGTTCGGCTACGCCCATATGTCGGGATGGGGATGGTGGAAAGTGCTCCCCACATTCATCGCCGGCATCATAATGGGGTACCTGTACATGAGGTTCGGGCTGCATGTGGCGATCGTGAACCACTTCATCACAGATTACCTGTCGACGCTGATGGGCTCGCCCCTGGCGTACATAGAGATGACGTTCGTCGTCGTGGTCATCCTGGCAGGGTTCGTGTGCCTCCCGATGGCCGTCTTGAAGCTGTTCCGGAGCAAAGACGACATCATGACGCTGCCGACGATCATGCCGGAAGCTCACGAGAGCTTCTTCTTCAAACGCTGATAGGACTCGGCCGCGGACCGGAAGTCGCGGGACTCGATTATGTAGTTCCCGCGATAGGCCCCGAGCCTTCCCAGGACGCGGTCGAAGTCTATGCTCCCGTCGCCGACGGTCAGATGCGCGTCGCGGGATCCGTCGTTGTCATGGATGTGGATGTTCCGGATCCTGTCTCCGAAAAGGTCTATCATCTCATCGATCTGGCCGGTGGTGTTCGCGTGCCCTATGTCGAAGCATATGCTCAGGTCCGTGCCGTCCACCAGATCCGCCAGCGATCCGGCGGTCTTGCCGAGGAAGTAAGGCACCTGAGGCATGTTCTCGACGGCCACGCAGGCGCCGAGGTCCCGAGCGTACCTGTCGATCGTGCGGAGAGAGGCCTTCGTGCGCTCTGCCGCCTTCTCTTCCGTCCCTTTCACTGCCATCGAGCACATGCCGGGATGCACCGTGACAGTCGTTGCGCCGATCTCCGCGGCGGAGGCGATATTGCCGAGGATCTCGGACACCGATGCGGACAGCAGGCGGTCCGACATCGCGCCGATGTTGAGGTCGCAGATGGGGGCGTGCACCGAGCAGGAGATCCCCGCGGATCCGATGAGCTCGCTGATAATGTGTTCTCTTCCGATTATGCTGTGCTCCGCCTCGGAGAAGATCTCCCAATGGCCGAACTTCTCGGAGATCGGGCCTATCCAGTCCTGCAGAGGCGTATTGGAGAAGTTGGTGCACGATACCCCGATCACAGCTTCACCTCTTCTCCATCTACCGTCATCGGGGCGACGCGGTCGATGACGGATTCCAGGCCGTCCCCTTCCACCGTGACTTCTATGGCGCCGAGCACGGGGTTCCTGTCGGCGAAGGATATCTTCCCGACAGTGGCGACCTGCTTGTTGATGCTCATGTGCGTCTTCCCTCCGCGGAGGTTCTTCAAGAGCACGCCCCTTGCCGCATCCAGGATCTTCTGGGAGCGGATGCGCTTGCCGAAGCTGTCCAGAGACGGGAGCGTCCCTTCGAACGCCTTCTCGCCGAGCTCCACCTCTGCATCCGGGAAGATGGATTGAATGGCTTTGAGCACCTTGTCGGGATCCTCGCTCGGGTTCACGGGACAGTACAGGCGGACGGAATACATGCTCTCCGAATCGCGGCGGGATATAGAAAAAGCCAACGGCACCGCCCGTCGCGGCGATTGTGAGAACGAGGGTGGAAACGGCGTTTATGCTCTCCCTGGATACGGCTTCCTACAACTATATCGGTAACTGGTTTCCCGGGGACGGGATCCGTCTCCTCAACGCACAGAATCTGCTGGCCTGGGTCATCTGCCCGGTCATCCGAAGCTCGGGCAAGCGCCGAGCCTCCGGATCCGAGGTCCGGACACTGATTACCAATATCGAAGTATGTCGCTTCCACCCTATATCTCGGAAACTGCCGAAAGGGCCCATCCTAAAGGATATACGTCCGTCGTGCATCCCGCATGCCATGAGAGAGGAGATCCTGTCGCAGGCGGCCAAGAGGAAGATTTTCTTTTCCCCCGATGCAGTCGAGATGATCCTCTCGAACAACGACCCCATGGGATTCACCAACACTGTCTTCTCCCATCTCGCATCGAACATGATGTTCGTGAGCAAGCAGGACATAATGGACTGCATCGCTGGAGACAAGATCATTTTCGAGGCCCCGAAGTCTGTCAAGCCGGACAACAGGTTCACATCGGACCTGACGATCATGAAAGGCTCGGACATCACGGGAGACTCCACCTGCGAAGGGAAGATCAACGACTTCGCCGAGTTCTTCAGGAGCCGCTTCTATATGCTCAAGAGGCTGCTGGAGAAGCGCCACGACTTCGGAAAGGCCATGGACATCTCCAGGGCCATGACCCTGGACCGCGATGTCAAGATCGCGGGGCTGGTCTACGACTGCAGCACGACCAAGAACGGCCACACCATGATCACCCTGGAGGACGACACCGGCACGACGAAGGTGTTCATCTCCAAGGACTCCCCCCTGAACGCGGAGCTCTTCGTAAACGACGAGGTCATCGGCGTGCTGGGGAAGCCCAATCTCCAGAAAACCATGATCATCCCCGAGAAGATCTTCCGCCCGGACATCCCCAAGCAGCACGCGTGGGAGCCCAGCGACAGCACGTCCAAGATAGCGTTCCTTTCCGACGTCCATGTCGGCAGCACGACATTCCTCGAATCGGATTGGCACAAGATGGTCGCATGGCTGAAGGCCAACGCCGCGGAGATGGGGATCAACTACATCGTCTTCCCCGGAGACGTGGTCGACGGGATCGGAGTGTTCCCCGACCAAGACAAGGAGCTGGTCATCAAGGACATCAACGACCAGTACGAGAAGCTGGCAGAGTACCTGAAGGAGATACCCGACCACATCAAGATGGTCGTGCACCCCGGGAACCACGACGCCGTCCGTCCGGCAGAGCCACAGCCGGCGCTGAACCCCCGCTTCACCAAGAACTTCGACTCCAACATCGTGATGGCCGGGAACCCGATCTACCTGAGCGTCGAAGGAAGGACCGTGATGACCTACCACGGTAAGAGCATGGACGACTGGATCGCATCGGTTCAGAACCTCACGTACGACAACCCGCTGAGCGTCATGAAGCAGATGTGCGTCAGGCGCCATCTCGCGCCCATATACGGCCAGAGGAACGCTTTGGCACCGGAGAAGAAGGACTATCTGGTGATGGAGCACGTCCCGGATATATTCGTATCGGGGCATGTGCACGGAGCCGGCCAGGAGATCTACAACGGAGTCAGGATGATCAACGCGTCCACCTGGCAGTCCCAGACGGAATACCAGAAGCAGCACAACTTCAACCCCGATCCGGGGATAATGCCCGTTGTGGATCTGTCCGACGGCAGGATAAGGATGCACAGCTTCCACGAGTGACAGCATGACGTACAGATCGCTTTCGGAGAGGGAGATACGCTGTCCCCTGGAATACGGCATGGACACCTTCGGCGGCAAATGGAAGCCGCGCATACTCTGCATCCTGAGCGCCAAAGGCGTGCTCCGCTACGGGGAGATAAAGAAGGAGCTGGTGAACCTCACCGACACCGTGCTGTCCGCATCCCTCAAAGAGCTGATAGCGGACGGGATGGTCCGCCGCGAGCAGTACGACACGATCCCGCCGAAGGTGGAGTACTCGCTGACGGAGAAAGGGAAGTCCGTGGTCCCGATACTGCAATCGATATGCGAATGGTCGAGCACCTTCCATCGCACGGACGAGATGAACACCCTTCCGCAATGCCAGACCTGCGATTTCGTCAGGAAATGAGATCGGGCACGGCGACATGAGAGTCGGCGGCGCCTCAGTAACATCTTTTATTGATTCGTGTTAACCAATGCCATGTTTCGGAATGCGAGGAATGCTGGGCATTCTGAGGGAAGGTGCAGGCCTCATAAGGTCGTCGGAGGGCCATGATGCGCCAGTGCGCCCAGGAACCCAGAGAATGAGAGCGAGAACATAGCTCCTAAGATCACCTCTCGTCGAAGCTCGAAGCCATCATAAGAATCATAGGGCCCCTCCCTCGAAGGGAGGGTAAGAGGTTTCTTCTTCAGGTCCTTGGCGCAGACGGGGAGTCCGGTTCAGGCCGCCGTTCCGACGCGGGTGCAGATGTTCGCCAGGTTGCGACCTCCGCGGCCTGCCCTTCTTCTCCTGTCCTTCTCTTTCTTCTCAGTCCGTATCGCTTTCCTATCTTCCTCAGATCAGGGCTTTCCGAGATCCGATCAGGACCTCATCAGCCTGAGGGCGACCATGATCGCCATGACGGCGATCAGGACGACCAGCACGATCAGGAGGTAGTCGGTGATCCCCATTCCGTCGTCCTTGGTGTCGACGGTGGGGGTCACGGGCTCCTGCTGGGTGACTCCGGAGAGGACGACCTGGTAGGAGGCGTCCTTCCACTCCATGTCGGTGCTGATGGCGAAGGACTTGGACACAGACTTCTTGTCGAAGGTCGCGGCGGCCTTGCTGCCGTCGTATCCGTTCTTGATGGTCCAGTCCAGGGTGTGGGTGCCGGCCTTCAGCATGACGGAATCTCCTCCGGAGACGTACACGACCGTTCCGGCCGCAACGGAAGCGACCTTCTCGCCGTCTATGAAGATGTCCGCGAATCCGTAGTCTGCGACGAACGTGATGTCGTACACATCGTAGTTCACGACCGCGCTGACCCTCTCCACATCTCCGATACTCTTGTCCTTGTTCTCCCATCCGGTGACCTCGGCTCCCTTGATGACAGGGTACTTGACATCCCCGATCTGCAGCCCGGTGGTGTCGTAGACGGTGAACTGCTCTACGCCCTCGACGACGAAGACGGTGCTCTTCATGTTCTTCACGACAGCCTCGGACACTGAAGATCCTGCCGCGAGGTAGATGATCTCTACCGCGACGGCGTCTGCGGGCGCGCTGACCGCGGCCGCGGCTCCGACGCCGGCTTCGGAGTATCCGATGTACATGATGCCATTCACGGTGGCCTTCCCTGCGGAAGCGGCCGCCGTCTTGTCGCTCACGGTCAGAGTGCCGGTGACGTAGACGTTGTCCGCATCAAGGATCCCGCCGTTGTCCACGACGAGCTTCCCTGCGACCTCGAGGCCGCCGGCGGTCATGGTCCCGTACACATCGAGCGTGGCAGACTCGGCGATGGAGAACTTGTCGATGTACCTGATGTCGAAGTTCGTCTCTCCGTCCTTTGCCTCGGGCACGTACGCGTTCCCGCTGACGATCGCGATCTCGGACTTGACCTCGGTCTTCTCTGCGTTGAAGCATCCGCTGACGAGCAGGTTCGGGACTCCGCCGTCGTCGTCGAAGACGCCGGCTTCGAAGTTCCTCACGTTCTTGAAGGAGATCTCTCCGTTCAGCCCGTAGACGGATCCGGTGAATCCTTTCGCATGCTCCTTGACGACGATCTTGGCGTTGTCCAGGGCGAGAGTCCCCGCAGAGAGCTCGGCATCTTCCTTGATGGTGATGATCGCGATATCGGAGGAATCCTTCCCCTCGACGGAGATGTCCCCGACGGCGACCTTCCCGAACACATAGATGATATCGGTCAGCTGAGCGTCGGCGACGGCGTTCTCCAGCGTGGTGATGTGCATATACACTCCGGAGGCGTCGGTGACGGAGTAGTACGCTCCGGCGAACTGGTAGTATTTGTGGTACTGTTCCGCGGTGGAGTACTGGCTGCTGATCAGGACTTCCCCGGTCACCTTCAGGACGCTCTTCCGGTCTCCGTTGTTGAAGTTCCCTTCGATTCCGTTCTCGGAGATGACTGTTCCGTTGACGGTGACGGTGATCTTCTTCCCGTCGGCGATCTTCAGGGTCTTTCCGGCAGGCACGGACAGGGTCACTCCCTCTTTCACGGTTATGTCGGCATCCAGCTCCACCTCGATCGCGGTGACCGTGACGGTCTCCCCGGACTCGGCTTCGGCCAGCGCAGTGTAGATGTTGGTGTAGAGGGCAGAGATCTCGTCGGAGACCTTCACGTCAGAGGTCACGGAAAGGGTCTTGGCGAACGACTTGACGTTCTCGACCTCGAGGGATCCGTACACGGCGATCGCCCCGTTCCCGCCGGCCTTCGCATCGGCATCGATGGTCAGGACGACGTTCCTGGTGGAGACGTCGCTGCCTGTTCCGACGAACAGCTTGTTGGTTCCGTCGACAGTCAGGGTCATCCCCGCGGGGATCTCCGCAGACTCCTTCATGACGACCTCTCCGAGCACCTCGATCTTGGATGCTCCGGACTCGATGGCCTTCTCCAGGGCGGTGTACTTGCAGGGATAGCCGTCCTTGGTGTCGGCAGACTTGTAGTAGACGGCATTGACGGTCAGCTGCAAACTCTCGATCTTTCCGCCGGCCTGCATCAGGCCGGTGACATCGATCGCAGCTCCATTGGTCGCAGCTGTATC
>CAVHMZ010000016.1:0-8939 GCA_963637225.1 Segatella hominis | reverse complement strand
TCGCTCGCACATTGGTCAAGGGAGCTCAGATGCAGGCTTCCGATCTGCGTCAGGCCTGACCCTGAGATTCGACGGAGGTGAGAAAATCGCCAAAGAAGACGACCAGGGCCCCAACGCCTGCCAGCTCGTGGCCCTGGTCATCGGAATTGCCCAACTGATCGTTGAACTGTTCCAGCTGATGTATCATCGATACACTTCCGTGACGGGCATCTTGGTATAAAAAGCCCGCTTCATGCCCGCCATTTCAGACTGGAATATGTGAAATCGAGACTGAACTCTCTACAGCCATCACATGGCGGATCGGCCACGCTTCCGATAGCCCTGATTCCGGAGCCGATAATCCGGGATGAGCCTGTTTCTGTCATTCGAACGGATTGCGTCGCCGCAGCTCTCAGAAGATCGTCGGACCCTTTGTCAGACATGCCGTCGGAGACCTGTATTCCCCAGAAGGTGTAGTCTGGACAGCAGGATCTAATTGGACGGATGACCGGTTCGGCATTGATCAGACCGAACTCCTTCGCAAAGCGATTCATCCCGAACACCATCATCTCATCAGGCGTGTATCTGCGTTCATCTTGGCTCGCCTCGCTCACTCTGTGATGTAGAGCGCGCCGTTGGTTACTATCATTACCCTATACCGGAAACAGACAACACGATACAGGTTCTAGCCGATACCATACCTGCATGCCCATTGTTCAAGACTCCGCAAAAACGGTATATGAAACTGCAAGTACTCTTAAAACTACTCATATTAAGACTACACGCTGGACTTAAATACTAACAATGCAAGGCACCCTTACCAGGGAGGGAGTCTGGATGCAGACTTCCTGTCTGCGTCAGGCTCTGACCCTGAGACTCGTCGGAGGTGAGAAAATCGCCAAAGAAGACGACCAGGGCCCATGTGCCTGCCAGCTCGTGGCCCTGGTCATAGGGATGGCCCAACTGATCGTTGAGCTGTTCCAGCTGATGTATCGGTGACACACCGGCCTGGCCGATGCATCGTCGGTGCACCAGCACCCGGCACGCCTTGCGACGTGCCGGAAACCCTTTACCTGCCTTCGGGCAGGGTTCTCAGGCTCTGAAAGTATTACAGGCATCGTGGTATAAAAATCCCGCTTTCCGCATTCGCCAAGAGCCGAGAACGATCGATGCGAATGTCAGGCCTGCTGACCTCATTTCCGTGCGCAGGCACCAGTGCGGAAACGGACAAGCGAGCCCCTTCCGATGAGGGGGCACCCCTTTGCGACAGGAGTCGCCGGCTCCGGGATTGCTCGTCCCCGGACTCCAGATCGAGGAACTGGGCCGCGATCTGGCAGATGTCCCCCTGAGCGTCGTATCCCCAGTAGACCGGGTATGCGCCCGCGCCGTTCCCGGCCTGGACGATGATCGCGGACAGCTCCGTCCCGGGAACCGTCCACCTTATCCAGTCTCCCGAAGGCCCCTGGTGCTCCGGATGGGCGTCCCTGCTGTCCATGAACGCCTGCTCCAGCACATCGGAGTAGAGCTCGAAGTCCGGATCGTCCTCGAACATGGCGTCCATCCATTCGCAGAAAGCCTGATGGGCTTCCTCGTCGCAGATGCATGCCAGCCCGGACTCCGTCTCGAACCCGAAGTACTCCCCCGGCGCCATCCTGTAGATGTCCTCGTAGCCCACCAATGCTTCATAGAAAGAGACCGCAGGCTCTTCCGAGAACAGGACGCGGCAGGCCGCGTACATGTCCTTCCCGTCGGGCCCGGACACCACGGCGATCTCCGCCATGAACTCCCCTTTCGGGCATTCCTCAAGGTACGGCCTCTCGCGCGGGTCCCCGAGATACGACATGGGGTCCCGGACGATCATCTTCCCCGACGGGACAGAGCATGTCCCCGCCCGTATGACGGACATCTCCATGCCCCCGACCTTCTCCTCGGTGAAATAGGAGCCGATGCGGGAAGGGCAGGATGTGAGCTCCCTCTTCTCCCCGTAGGCGTCGAGCCATCTTCCGCTGGCCATAGGATCCCTCAGAGGATGTCCTCGTCCAGGATCTTGTAATCCTCGCTGTACTTCCTCCTGAACAGCTTCGCCAGTATGGGCGGCGCGACGATCGTCGTTATCACGGACATCAGGACCACGACGGTGTACAGCTCCTCGGACATCGCGCGCACGACGGCGCCGTCCTCGACCACTGTTATGCTGAGCCCGATGGAGGCGATGATGATCCCCACCTCTCCTCTGGGCATCATCCCGACTCCGATGATCCCCAGGGACTGCCTGCTCAGGCTTGGGTCCCCGATCTTCGCTCCCAGGCCGCATCCGATGAACTTGGATATCAGGGCCAGGACGAGGGCCGCGGCCGCCAGCATGATGATGCTGCCTTCGGACATGGAGCTCAGGTTGACCTGCATCCCCACGTTGAGGAAGAAGAAGGACAGCATGAGCGTGGATATCGAATCGATCTTCTGCTCCAGCTCCCATTCCCAGGCATGGTCGGCGAAGAGCATCCCTGCGAGGAATGCCCCGATGATCGCGGCGAGCCCGATGTACTCCGCGAAGGCAGCCATGCACAGGCACACTATCAAAGCCAAGACGAGCTTGTTTATGGATGCGGGCACTTCGCCCTTGGCCTCCTTGGCCTTCTTCTTCGCGTCGAAGTAGTCGTATATCCGGGGCACCACCCACTTGCATGCAGCGATGACCACGAAGACAAACGCCACTGCCTGGAGTGTTATGGATGCTATGCTCCCGATGGAGACTTCTCCGGACTCCACCATGCCCTTCACGATCGCCAGGACGATCATCCCCAGGACATCGTCGATGACGGCGGCGGCGATGATGATACGCGCTTCCTTGGCATCCATGAGGTGCATGTCCTTGATGATCCTCGCGGTGATCCCCACGGAGGTGGCGACCATCGATGCGGCGAGGAACAGCGCATGGTTGGTGTCGCCGTCTCCCAGGGACATCACGAGCGCGTAGCCGCATATGAACGGCACGATGACCCCCAGTATGGCGCACAGAAGCGCGGCCCTTCCGGAGCTCATCAGGTCCTTGACCTTCGTCTCCAGCCCGACCGTGAACAGGAGGAATATCACTCCCAGCTCGGCGAACGCGTAGATGACGTTGTACACGTCGCTGGCCTCGCTCCCCGCGACGGTCGGGTCGGCCATCACTATGTTGAGCGACTCCATGAGGGAGAAATCTCCGAAGGCCAGGTTGGCTATGATCACGCCCATCACGATCTCGCCGATCAGTCCTGGCAATCCGAATCTTGACACGATAGCCGAGCCCGCACGGGCGAGTGCAAAGAGGACTACCAGTGCGAGCAGCAGCTGTAGAAGATCCATGCTGGCAAGGAAAGAATCTGCCTATAAAAAATCCGTTATGGGCGGAGGCCGGCCAGCATGGCCGGCGCCCGCCCGCGGACATGATGCCGGAGGCTCAGGGGGAGCCTCCGTGAAAAAGGGTGCAGCGAAGGCCTGCCCTCAGAAAGAGAAGCAGACCCTCCAGCATATCTTGGATGCTTCCGAGGCCTTCGCGACGGGCTCTTCCGCGGGAGCCGCCTCCGCGATGGCGGGGGCGCTCTCGGACATGGGGAGCGCCAGCGTCACGGGCGCGGCCAGGGCGGCGCAGGCCTCCGCGGCCCCGATGGCAGGGACTGCCGCCGCAGGCGCAATGGCAGGGACTGCCCTTGCGGGAGCGATCGCCGGCACGGCGCATGCCGCCTCCGGGACCTCTGCGGGCGCAGGCTCGCTCCAGTCGATTGCGATGCCGTCGTCCGGCATATCGGATTCTTCGATGCAGGCCTCCTCGCATCCTGTCAGCGAGGGGACTGCCACGAGCATCAGGTCGCGCACCTCGTGCCTCATGTCCATCCAGGGGATCTCGTCCCTGATGAACGCCTTGAAGAAGGCATCGTCCATCCCGTCGTCCATCATCTGGATGTCGGGATCGACAGAGATGTCCTCTCCGTCGGCCCTGAGACCCGGCAAGGTCAGGAGCATCACATCGCGGACCCTGTCCTCGATGGCGATGTATTCCCTTGCCGCGATGGCGCAGCGGCCCGTCACTCCAAAGGGCGGCGGAGCTCCTCCTGAGGCTCCGAGTTGTTGCAGAGCTGCCCGTTCTTGAAGCGCATCGTGCGGGAGCGCGGGCGCCTCACCTGCGGATCGGAGAGCACCTTGTGGCCTTCTCCGTCAGGAGTGAGCGCTGCCATGAACTGGTTCGGCGCCTCGACGGCCGCCCCGGATGTCTCTGCCGCCTGAAGGCTCTCCTCGATGACGGTACCGGGCTCGGACCTCGATGCATCGGACTCCCTGGCGCCGTCCATCTGGAGGCCCTCGATCTCTGTGGCATCGATCTTCTCGGGGACCTTCGGGACGACTGTGATGATCTCTGCTGGCGCATCCCCGGCAGCTTCCGGGACCTCCTGGACTGCATCGGCCTCCGCCTCGGGGACCTCTTCGGCCTCGAGGGGCGCCTCGCCTGCGGAGCCCGTGAGCTCTTCGAGCCCGATCCAGGAGTAGTCGTCGGCGGACGCTTCGTCGGCCGCCTGGGGCTCGGGCTCCTCGGCTGCGGCGGGAGCTTCCGCCGGTGTCTCGGGACTGCTCCCGCAGACGCAGACCGGCTCGGGCACGGCCTCCGGGACCGCCTCGGCAGGCGCCTCCGCGACAGGGGCCTCTGCAGGCCCATCGGGAACGGCGTTCTCGATGGCCGCCTCATCTTCCATGAACTCGATGTGGCTGACTTTGGAGGGCGTGTTGTCGCCTCCGTGTGGCGCCATCTTGCTGATTATGTTGGCCCCGGCATCGCGGCCGACAGCCTCTGAGGACCTGCCGCCCTGCCCGTCGACCCCGGACTTGACCTCGACCTTCCTCGGGCCTGATGTCCCGGCGAGGATCTCCGCGATCGTGAACTTCGAGGCGGATCCCGCAGCCGGTGCGCTGGTAGGGACGATCTTCACAGGCTCTGGCCCGACAGCGGCCGAGAACTCCGGCCCCATAGGCTTGCATACAGACAAGCCCGTCACGTCGAATATCGCATTGTCGGAGCGCTTGTAGATGAATATCTCGGTGCCGTCCTCGCTGGCGTTGATCTTCTCGTATCCGTAGGAGTCCAGCTGGCGCTCTCCCATCACGAAGTCCTTGGGCCCCTCCTTGGAAGCTTCGGACCGGGACTGGAAGATGCCCTTCGTCTTGCCGCTGAAATCCGTGATCTTCTTCTTGATGTCCGCGGCCGGGATAGACCTCGACTGGAACATTCCCTTGAGGCTCTTGCGAGAGCCTCCGCTATCATTGCGTGTGTTGTTAGCCATACGCACCCCATCCGTCTGTCGTTATGGAGTCTGCATATTTAATAGCAACTCGGACACTCCTTCCCGCTATGCCGCATGCCTCGGAATGCAGGCGAAAAAGCCCCTCGGAAAGGTCATCCGCGGACGAATTTGACGTAGTCCGCCTTGCCCTCTCTCTGGATCTCCTTGAGCATCTCGGACAGCGTCCCGGCCTCGCAGGAGACCACCATGACCTCCAGGCACTTGTGGTTCTGCAGGTGCGAATGCATCTGCGTCCTGATGGCCTTCTCGTACCTCGCCTGGATCAGGCTCATCCATGGGTCGGCATGGTTCCCGCGGACGATGACCAGCACCCCCTCCACGGTGCCGTCCAGCCCCTCTGTCTCCCTTATCTCCGCCAGAGCGGCGTTTATCGCCGTCCGGACCGCCTCCGATCTCCCGGAGAGCCCGTAGGTCTTCTGGATCCTGTCCAATGCCGAAACGTTCTCGTCGTTCAGCGACACGCTTATGATGCCCATCCTTCCGCCGTCCTTTGTTAATAACATCCGGCGCGTATGCTATGGAGAGGTTAATAACAATCCGCCAATGTTTTAATATCATCCCACCGAACGGAAGCCATGGAATCGCTGATCACATTCTGCATCTACGCCCTCCTGCTCCTTGGAGCCTCCGTGGTCGGAGCGCTGCTCCCCAGGGTCAAGAAGCTGGACGACAGGCAGGCCCACCTGCTGGTGTCCCTGAGCGCAGGGGTCTTCCTCGGACTGCTGTTCTTCCTGCTCCTTCCCGAAGCCATCGAGGAATGCGAGCACGGCGATGTCAGCGCCGATGCGATGATGTGCGCCATCGCCGCAGGCTTCATCGTGATAATGATCATAGACAACATCCTGAAGCACCGCCACATGGCCACCTGCGCCTGCGAGTGCTGCCAGGATGCCCACAGCCACAGGATCACCTCCATGTCGGCCTTTGTCGGGCTCTCCATCCACGCCGCCTGCGACGGCCTGGCCCTGGCGGCCACGTTCATGGCCGGCGAGACCATCGGGCTCATCGCCACCGTGGGCATGTGCATACACAAGGTCATCGAGCTGTTCTCCCTGTCCACGACCATGATCCTCGCCGACACCGAGAAGCCCTATGCCCGCCTCTTCGGGTTCGCGCTGATCACCCCCGTCGCGGGGCTGATCTTCTTCCTGGCCCTGTCCGAGGTCGACATCGAGACGATAACCGGCATCCCGCTGGCCTTCGCCGCCGGGACGTTCATGTACGTCAGCATGTGCAACATGCTCCCCGAGGCGTTCCACAGGAAAAAGCAGGACTCCTTGTCCCTGGCGCTGGTCCTGATCGGGATCGTGCTGATCCTCGCGTTCTCGCTGCTGTTCCCGGATGCCTGCTGAGACGCAGATGCAACCGTTTCCCGCCCGGAGGCATCCCCGATGATGCTTCCGGGCGCATCCCCCCGTGCCGATGGCCCCCTTTCCGCGAAGCCGCCCTCGCATTCTTTAATATGGAAAACCAGATGCCCGACCGATGGAAGAGTCCGCCTTATGGTACGTGTTCGCGGCGGTCATCGTCGTGATGCTGACCGCCGATTTCTGGTTCAACCGCAAGGCGCACCACATCCCCATGAAGACCGCCCTCATGCAGACAGGCATCTGGGTGTCCATCGCGCTGGCCTTCGGCGTGCTCCTGCTGTACGTCACCGGCGACTCGACCCTGACGATGGAGTACTACACCGCCTATGCCATCGAGGAATCGATGAGCATGGACAACCTCTTCGTGTTCATCATGCTCTTCGCCTACTTCGGCATAAGGGACGAGGAGCAGCACAAGGCGCTCTTCTACGGCATCATCGGAGCCTTGGTGTTCAGGGCGATATTCATCTTCGCCGGGGTCGAGCTGATCAACAGGTTCGACTGGCTGCTGTACGTGTTCGGGTTCATCCTGATCTTCGCCGCCGTCAAGACCCTGAAAGGCGATGACGACGACGAAGGCGAGAACAAGCTCGCCAAGTACATGAAGAGCCATTTCAGGTTCGACGACTCGGAGCAGAGCCACGGGAGGCTCTTCGTCCGCGTGGACGGGGAGCGTGTCGTCACGGCCCTGTTCCTGTGCATCATCGTCATCGAGCTCACGGACATCATCTTCGCGCTGGACTCCATCCCCGCGGTCCTGGCCATCTCCACGGACACGCTGGTCATCTACACGTCCAACATCTTCGCTGTGATGGGTCTTAGGTCGCTGTTCTTCGTCATCAAGGGCGGACTGAGCAGTCTGTGCTACCTGAAGTACGGCCTGGGGGCCATCCTGCTGTTCGTGGCGTTCAAGCTCATGACGCACTCGTTCATCCACATCGACATCCTCCTGTCCCTGTCCGTGATCGTCGGCATCCTTGCTATCACCGTCGCCGCATCCCTCGTCCACGACAGGAAGAGGCCGGCGGAGCCTGCCTGAAGGCATCCCGCCCGACGACGACAGGTCTCCCCCCCCTTTTATCCGTTCAGCCCCTTCCCCCCGCCATATGAGACAATGCATGGAAGCCGAAGACCTCCACAGGAGACTGAAGAAGATCTCGGGCCAGATAGCGGCCATCGACCGCATGATCGACGAGGACGTCCCCTGCGACGAGATCCTCATCCAGATCAACGCCGTCAAGAGCGCCGTCCACAAAGCCGGGCAGATCGTGATGGAAGGGCACATCAGCCATTGCGTCCGCGACGGGATAGAGCACGGTGATGCCGATAAGATCATCGCAGATTTCACCAAGGTCATAGAGCAGTTCTCCAAGATCTGACGGCCGTCGCCACAGCCATGGCCGCCGTGGTGCTCAGGTACGACCCTTGGGGCGGCTCGGGAAGCATATCCGAGAACGCTTCCAGACAGGCCTGCTAAACCATTTTAATCGGCGATTGACGTATAAACTGTTCGTCGATTATTAACCTTATATACATCCTGGACAATCGGAGCATATGGCCGACATGATTGAGCCGACCAAGAGAGCGAACCCCGCCCCGCTGGGACTTCTCGGGTTCGGGATGACTACAGTGCTCCTGTCCCTGCACAACGCGGGCGCATTGGAGCTCGACGGGATCACGCTGGCGATGGGCATCTTCGTGGGAGGGGCAGCCCAGATCCTCGCAGGCGCGATGGAGTACAAGAACGGGAACACCTTCGGAACCGTCGCCTTCACCCTCTACGGGATGTTCTGGATGACGTTCGTCGCCACTCATGCGGGGATCGACGGGATGGATTTCGTAGAATCGTCCGTCGGAACATACCTCCTGCTATGGGGAGTCCTGACCCTGTTCCTCCTGGTAGGAACCCTGAAAGGCAGGAAGGCGACCATCGCGGTCTTCGCCACTCTGACGGTCACGTTCCTCCTGCTCTCCGCAGGTCACCTGGCAAGCGCGGACGCGCTGCTGACTGCGGGCGGGATCGTAGGGGTCGCATGCGGGCTGCTGGCGATGTACACGGCCTTCGCAGAGGTCCTGCAGGAGCAGTACGGCCGCGATGTGCTGCCGTTCTGAGCATATGCAATACGGATCCCGCCAATCGAATAAGGAGCCTGAGGGCCTTCATGCCCTTCCGGCTTTCTCGTCGGACAGGGCGAATCCGTCTCCGTTCATGACCGAGCCGATCTCGATCTTCGGGACCTTGTTCCAGAAGGCCATG
>CAVHMZ010000015.1:0-2143 GCA_963637225.1 Segatella hominis | reverse complement strand
CGGACATCCCGCACCCTTGCCATTTTCTGAGCCGATTTATTCCTGCCTCCGAGCCATGGGTTCGCAGGCTGCCCGCTGCTTCTGCCATCGTTCGCGGAACGATCTTCCGTGCCCCGGTTCCGAGATGGAACCGATTCTCCGATTCTCCTGTCTATCTCCAAGGGCCGCAGTCATGATTCGCCGATCTCCGAGCATCGTGCCGACAGGCTTTTCTATCGGGCAGGCATATGCGCGTCCAGTCGCGCATCAACCCCCGGGAGGTGCCGCGCGCAGAGGGTGGGCATGAGCTACAAGGCGAAGACGCTGGACGAGGTCTGCAGGACATCCGGCCGCGTCGAGCCGAAGCTCGTTCCTTCAAGGCAATCTTACAGGATGACTCAGCTCCCGCTCGCCGTGACCTCATGGATCCTCGACTCCATCGATTTCATCGGAATCGTCAACTCCCGGGTCAAGTGGGACCCGTCCCAGTGCAAAGTCGCTCCCGGAGATGCCGTCAAAGCCATGATCATGACCATGGTCATGGGCAGTTACCGTCCTGCTCTGGAGAATGTCGCGGGCCGTTTCTCAGGCCAGCCGATGGAGCTGTACTTCGAGTCCGTCAGCGATCCGTCCCAGCTCGACCCGGATATGCTGGCGAGGACCCTCACGAAGCTCCACAAGGCCGATGCTCCGCAGATCTTCGCCAGCGTTTCCGTCGCGCTCAGGGCCCGCTGGGGGATCAAGACGGTGGCCGCCCATTCGGACACATCGTCCGTATCGGTCGAGGGCAGGTACGAGAACGGGTACGACGAGGACGGGAATCATCTGACCATCGACGACGAGGGCAAGGCAGGCGTCGATCCCATCGACACCATGCACATCACCCATGGCTTCTCCAAGGACCACCGTCCAGACCTGAAGCAGTTCATGGACGGCTCGGTCGTCAACCAGGACGGGATCCCCATCATATCCAGGCCGCTGGACGGCAACACCGCCGATTCCGAGTGGAACAAGATGGCGCTGGATCTCCTGAGGCAGACGCTGATCGACGAGAAGATCGTCTACGTCGCCGATTCCAAGCTTGTCAACGAGCCCCTGGTCGGCAGCATGATGAAGGATCGGATCAGGTTCCTGTCCAGATGCCCTGCGAACTTCGACGACAAGCTCCAGTCCAGGATCCTCCGGGAGACTGACTACGGCAAGATGGCCGAGGTCCCCCGGGCATCCGAGAAGAAGGATGCCGCCAAGAGGCGCGTCGTGGAGGTTCCGGTCGATTTCAGCGGCGGGAAGCTCCGCGCGCTGGTCGTCGAGACCAGCACATTCGCCGGGAAGGGCGACAAGGCGGTGAAGAATGCGAAGGCATCCTTCGATGCGGCCCTTGCGAAGTTCCCCGCGCAGTACAATTGCCAGAAGGATGCCGTCGCGGGGTTCGAGAGATTCAGGAAGAAAGCGTCCAAGAGCATCTTCGACGTCTCCGCGGAGTACATCCACGAAGTCGTGGAATCGAGGCCGAGGGGCCGTCCCAGGAAAGACGGCACAGACATCAGGCGCGCGGACGTCTGGACGGTGAAGGTCGGCGCCCGGGCGGACCCCGACAAGGAACGGGCGCTGCGTCTTGAGAAGGAGCACCTCGTGCTCCTGAGCAACGTGCCGGACAAGGAAGAGGATCCGGAGAACGGGATGGATGCGTCCGAGCTCGTTCTGCTCTATGCCAACGAATGGAAGGTCGAGTGGCATTTCAAGACCAAGAAGAACCCGATGATGGTCAGTCGGCTGTTCATCAAGGATCCGGGAAGGGCCGACGCGCTGGTGAACGTGATCAACATGGCGGCTCTGGTGAAGGCAGTCATCCAGCTGCTCATCCGCAGGGGCCTCGAATCGGTCCCGGACGAGGACCTTCCGATGTGCGGCTACGGGATGGGGCCGCTGCAGAGGCAGATCACGACCGACTTCTTCGTTGAGAGCTGCATGAACTGCTTCATCCGCTACGATCCGGGAACGAACAGCTACGCGGTCATGGGCGATGAGGACGACTGCCGCGCCGGCGCATACCTGTCCCTGATCGGCATCCCCGAGGACAGGCTGTTCTCTCCCGCGCCGTGACAGGGCACGGGAGCCGCTCGAAAAAATACCCCCTCGAAAGGCCAAGGGTGCGGGATGTCCG
>CAVHMZ010000014.1:19578-24124 GCA_963637225.1 Segatella hominis | reverse complement strand
ACCACAAGACCGAGAAGAGCAGGAAGTACCACATCTACCTGACAGAATCCGGAAAGGACCTGGCGGTGAAGATCAGGAACTTCCAGATCGAGTCCCTGAACAATGATTTCGCCGGCGTCACGGATGAGGAGGTCATAGCGCTCAGGAGGACGCTCGTCAAGATCCTCCGCAACTGCGACCCGGAGCTAGACGCGTACATGAGCGACCCGCGCAAGGACCCGTTCTACAGCCTGCTCCTCATCAATTCTAACGAAGACGTCTGCCATCAATCCAGGCATATGGAGCGAGAGGGCCTGGACGCAGAACCCGACGATCTGGTCATCGCAACGTGATGATGTGCTATGTTCGGACAGGGCGGTGATCGGCCGGCTCGCAGGCTGCTTCAGATCGACCGACGTCAGACTGCTGAACGTATTTCTGGCCAAATACGGGGATGACGACGAATGATTCAACGCCATGAATTTGCATCTCGCCTGTGAAGCTGAAGAAAGTCCTCAAGGAAGTAGGTTGATTTGGAATTATCAGCCATTTATGCACGGAATTTCCAGAAATTTCAGACAATAACAACATATATTTCCAAATCTATCCTTCGACCATGTGGCGCAAGGCGATGGGTAGGCTGTCTGAATGGCGCGACAGCCCTTCGAGGAAGCCCCTTATGGTCAGCGGTGTCCGCCAGTGCGGGAAGACCTATCTCTTGAAGGAGTTCGGCAACAAGAGCTTCGGCAATGTCCTGTACATCGACCTGGAACGCTCCAAGAGCGCACAGAAGGTGTTCGAGAAAGACTTGGATCCCACGAGGATCCTCAGAGACCTCTCATCCCTGTACGGCACCCCATTGGAAGAGGGATCGTCGCTCCTCATCTTGGACGAGGTCCAGTCCTGTCCCGCCGCCATAACCTCGCTGAAATACTTCTGTGAAGAGAGGCGCGGGTTCCATGTCATCGCCGTCGGCTCCCTGCTGGGAGTGCTTCTTGCTGACAAGACATCATACCCCGTAGGCAAGGTCGACATGATGACCATGCGCCCGATGGACTTCCAGGAATGGCTGGTTGCCAACGGCCGGGAGCTGCTGTTCAGCAACGCCGACAGCTCTTATCCCGAAGTGTCTGATGCGATTCTAACCATGCTCGATGACGAATACAGGAAGTACCTTTTCGTCGGCGGCATGCCAGAAGCCGTCCAGACCTGGATCGATGGCCATGACGAGCAGAAGGTCATGAAAGTCCAGGACAACATCCTCAACGCCTACGCCGCAGATTTCCTGAAGCACGTGCCCGATGACATGGCGATGAAGGTCAACCGCGTCTGGACCTCCGTGCCGGAGCAGCTGGCCAAAGAGAACGGGAGGTTCTTCTACAGCGGAGTCCAGGGCTCCGGACGCGGGAGGGAGCTTGAGATGGCGGTCGAGTGGCTCTCGTCTGCCGGCCTGGTACACCGTGTCGCATGCACGGAGAGGCCATTGGCCCCTCTCGCAGAATCTGTCGACGGCTCTAAGTTCAAGCTCTATGTCTGCGACTGCGGACTGTTGTCCAGGATGATGGACACGCGGCTGGCGATGTTCATGTACGACGAGCTGAAAGAGAGCATAGATTCGGACTGGCGTGGAGCCGTGGCCGAGAGCTTCGTCCTGAACGAGATCGTGTCTGCGTTCGGCAAGGAGCCTTTCTACTGGAAAAAGGGGAAGCATGAGGTGGACTTCCTGGTGTCATCTGGACTGTGCGTCGTGCCGATAGAAGTGAAATCCGGCACCAAGGTCAGGGCGGTCAGCCTGAAGACTTATATCGATGCATATTCGCCATCGAAGGCCATAGTGATATCGAAGAACCCTCCGAAGGAAGGAGATGTTGTGTCGCTGCCGCTCTGTATGGCCTGGAAGATCCGCAAGATCGTCGAAGATGCGGAAGAGTCCGTGATGAGTCCCGGCTCCGAGTGAGAATCTTACTGAACCTCTCGATATTCTGGCATTTTCTGCCATATTTGCACGGAATTTCCAGAAATATCTGCCGATATTGCACTTGATTTCTCAGACAACATGGTTCTTCAGCGTCCCCACGCCCTCGATCGTCACGACCACTTCGTCCCCGGGCCTGATCTCCGACACTCCTTCCGGAGTCCCTGTTATCAGGACGTCTCCGGGCTCCATGGTCATGTACCTCGACACGTAGGACACGAGGAACGGCAGAGAGAATATCATGTCCGAGGTGCGCCCGGACTGCCTGACCTCCCCGTTGACGGTAAGCTCGATCCCCAGGTCCTGGGGGTCGCCCACGGACTCTATGGGCACGGGATCCGACATCGCCCCGAAGGTGTCGATCCCCTTGCTGAGATCCCATGTGTTGCCTGCCCTGCGGGCCTCCGACTGCATGTCCCTCGCAGTTACATCGTTGAAGACAGCGAGATGGGACACGGAGGACATGGCATCCTCTTCGGAGACGCCCTTGCAGCGCTTCCCGAAGACCAGCGCGAGCTCGGCCTCGTGCTGCACGTTCGTCACCCCTTCCGGTATGACGATGTCGTCCCCGTCGCCGATAAGGCAGCTCGGAGGCTTGAGGAACACCGTCGGGAACTCGGGATAATCGGAGTCGAGCTCCTTCACGTGAGAACGGTAGTTCCAGCCTATGCAGACGATCTTCGTCGGGGTCATGAAGGCGGATACAGGGAACGAGGACATAAGGCTCGCGATGAGTGTCCGGACGGCCTCTGCAGACGGGCGCATATTGAGATCTTTTCTGAGAATATCCGTTAGAGACCCAGACGTCTTGCCCATGCGAATGAATCAGTGAAGACTTATGATGATAAATATTGATGATTTCTAATGATTACCATTGAAGATTTCTGATGATTACCATTGAAGATTTCTGATGATTACCATTGAAGATTTCTGATGATACATACGCTATGACATATACCCGGAACGCGTTGCAGCCCGTCATGAGCATGAAGCCCGAAGGATACCGCTCCAGGCTGATCGAGAGAGAACTGGACATGAAGATGGGCATGTACGGAACGGTGTGCATCGAGGGGCCCAGAGCCTGCGGCAAGACCTGGACGGGGCTCAGCAGGGCCGAGAGCTCGTTCGGCCTCGACGACCCTGCGGACAACCATCTCAACTACGTGAAAGCCCAAACCGATGTCCGCTCGGCGTTCGACGGCCCGGAACCGCGCCTCATCGACGAGTGGCAGGGATGCCCGAGGGTATGGGATGCCGCGAAGAGCATCACCGACAGATCGACAGGGAAAGGCAGGTTCATCCTGACGGGATCGTCGGCGCCTGCCTCCAAAGGCGTGATGCATGACGGCTCCGGGCGCATCGGAACGGTCAGGATGCGCCCGATGTCCCTCTTCGAGTCGGGAGATTCCAAGGGCACCGTGTCGCTGTCCGGCCTCTTCGACGGGAGATTCGGCATAGACGAGCCTTCCCGGAACACCCTGGAGAAGCTCGTGGGCCTCACCGTGCGCGGAGGGTGGCCGATGGCCATCGGGCTTTCCGAGAAGCAGTGCGTCCGGTACTCCTGCAGCTACCTCGCGGAGGCCATACGCGGCGCGTCCGTTCTGGACGGCGCGGACCGCAACGAAGCCAAGATGAGAGCGCTGGTGAGAGCCCTCGCGCGCAACGAGAGCGGCATCGTCAGCAACAGCGCCCTGTCGGAGGAAACCCGGGAGGCAGAATACGACGGCTCCGGAATGCGGAACAGCAAGTCGGGCCTTTCGGAGCAGACGGTCCCCGTTTACTTGTCCGCTCTGGAGCGCGTGTTCGTCGTGGACAACCAGCCCGCGTTCAGCTTCGACGCCCGCCCGTCTGTCCGCATGGCGAAGAACCCGAAGCGCCATCTCGTGGATCCGTCTCTGAGCATCGCCGCGCTGGAGCTGATGCCGAAGGATCTTTTGGCCGACCTGAGAGTATACAGACCCATGTTCGAGTCCATGTGCTTCCGCGACCTGCGCATATACGCCGAATCCCGCGGAGGATCTGTGAGCCATTACCGCGACGACCGCGGGAAGGAGATCGATGCGATCGTCCGGAACCGCGAAGGCGATTACGGCGCGGTGGAGTTCGAGCTCGCGGAAGACCGGGCGGACAGAGCGGCCGAGAATATGCTGAAGCTCAGGAAGAGGTTCGAGAACGACGGCCTCCCCCTTCCGAAGTTCATGTGCGTCGTATGCGGCACCGCCGCCGGATCCTACAGGCGCCCGGACGGCGTCTACGTGATCCCGATAACCCATCTGAAGGACTGACCCGGGATCAGAAGTTGCATCCCTTGGCCTTGAACTCGGGCTCCTTGGCCTCGACCTCCGGCTTCTTCAGGGATATGCCGGACTTGGCGTAGTAGCCCTGGCAGATCACGTAGACCTCGGACGAGGTGTCCCTCGAGGCATCCGGAGAATGGACCTTCACGGAATGGAACCTCTTGTCAAGCTCCTTGATGAGGGAATCGAACATATCGCCCATGAACACCTTCATCACGAGCTTCCCCTCCTTCTTCAGGATGCGGTCGCAGACATCCACGGCGTACATGCAGAGGTTGATGGACCTGGCGTGGTC
>CAVHMZ010000014.1:11139-19508 GCA_963637225.1 Segatella hominis | reverse complement strand
TCGACCTGGCGTGGTCCATGGAATAATGGCCGGCGATGTTCGGAGCCATATCGGACAGCACCACGTCCGCCTTCCCTCCGAACCTGTCCATGAGCTCGATCATGGTGCTGTCGTGGGTGATGTCGCCGATGACCGTCTCCACGCCATCCAGCGGCTTGATGTACCTCAGGTCCACGCCGATGACCTTCCCGTTGGGCCAGGTGCGCTCCTGCGCCACCTGCAGCCATCCGCCCGGGCAGGCCCCCAGGTCCACCACGTGGTCCCCGGACTTGAAGATCCCGAAGCGGTTGTCGATCTGGATGAGCTTGAAGGATGCCCTGGAGCGGTAGTTCAGCTTCTTGGCGAGCTTGTAGTAGTGCTCGTTCCTCCTCTCAGCCACCCAGCGGTCGTGGAGATCTGCCATGCACCGACGACAACCGTCCGTCCTTTTAAACTATGCCCAAGATGCGGAGGCCCCGGCCCCCGGAAAACCCCGTCGGCAATGTTATAATGTCCCGCGCCGTTGGCAATAGCAGACCGGCGGGACTCCCGTCTGGAGGCTTCCGATGTACAAGATGCTCCTGGTAAGCGACGATTCGGGGTTCACAGTGCTGTCTCAGAAATTCATCCCGTACCTGGATCCGTCGGCCAAGGTCATCCCCCGGGGATCCGTGGATTCCGCCATGAGCTGCATGGAGACGGACAGCATCGATGCGGTGGTGTTCGACCATACCGCCGGGAACGACGTCTCCGACATGATCCGCGCTATGGACAGGTCCGGGAAGATGGTCCCGATCGTCCTCGTGTCCAAATCCGCGACGAAAGATGTCCTCGCAATGGCGGTGAACGAGTCGATCGCAGGCTATGTGGACAGGAGCATCGGCGAGCCCATGGATTATTTCAAAGAGATCTGCCACCGCACCATAATCGCCGTTGAGCGCGGCCGCCTGGGCGCGGACCGCAACGTCAACGAGAAGCGCCTCGAAGCCATGGTCCATATGGCGAAGATGATCGACAGGGACTTCTCGGAGGTCATCAACTACGCGCTGGAGACCGCCGTGAACCTGACCAAGAGCGAGGCGGG
Source organism: Segatella hominis (assembly GCA_963637225.1). Taxonomy (GTDB): domain Archaea; phylum Thermoplasmatota; class Thermoplasmata; order Methanomassiliicoccales; family Methanomethylophilaceae; genus Methanoprimaticola. Next base: position 18,445 of record CAVHMZ010000014.1, on the reverse strand, counting down.
CTTCGTAGCCAGCTACGACAAGGACCGCAGGGTCCTGAGGATGCTGGCATGGTCGAAGGGCGCCATGAAGCGCTGCGACATGACCAACTACCCCGTCGAGTTCCCCCTGGACACCACCGGGGTATGGGGAGAGCCCATCCGCACCGGGAAGTCCATAGTCATAAACAACTACAAAGGCGACCGGAGGCTCCTGAAGAAGGGAGTCCCCGAGGGGCACATGCCGCTGAGCCGCCTGCTCCTGGTCCCGCTGTTCGCCAAGGACGGCGGCATCCTGGGGACGGCGGGCGTGGCCAACAAGGCCGACGAGTACACGGCGTCCGACGAGATGCAGCTGAACCTGCTCATGGGCGAGATGTTCCTCACCTTCGCGAAGCGCGAGGAGCTGAAGAGGACCACGGCCCCCGCCCAGGTGCTCCGCGAGCTGACCGACGTCGGGACCATGGGAGTGGCGTTCGTCACGATGGATCTGGAGCTGGCGTTCCTGAACAGGATCGGGATGGCGATACTCGGAGTCGGCTCGTCGAACCGGCTGCCCGTCGCGGCCGAGGCCGTGGACACGGCGCAGATGCAGACGATCATCGACCTGGTGAACCATCTCCGCACCCACGGCGGCCCCTCCCTGAAGGGGGCGGTCACCGCCAGGATCGGGGAGCGCAACAGGAGCTATTCCGTGACTGTCTACAGCACCGCCGGGCTCGGCGACATGCATCCGGGATTCACGGTGTTCATGGAGGACGTCACCGACCTGAAGAGGATGGACGAGACTGCTTCCCGCGTGAAAGAGCACGTGGCCATCCTGGAAGGGCCTGTCCTGGACAGCCTTGTCCATTCCCGCAGGTTCCTGGAGCATGCTTACGCGCAGGCGCCGGACGACGATCGCAATGCCATCGCCAGGACCTGCGAGACGATCGCGTTCATGTCGGATTACCGCAACGTTGGCCTGATGCCCGCGATATGGATCGACCTCGAGGACGCGATACGCACGGCAAAGAACAGATCCCTGACCGCCGACATGAAGGTGAACGTCCGCACCAACGGGATCAAGATCCTGGCCGACCCTGCGTTCCCGACGGTCCTCGTGCATCTTTTCCGCAACACCGTGGACCACGGCCAGTTCGCCAACGAGATCGATATCAGATGCAACATCAAGGACGGGGGCCTGACCATCGTCTACGAGGACAACGGCGCAGGGATGAACCCGGATGTGAGGAACAGGGTGTTCGACATGGTATACGACGGGAAGTTCGGGATGTTCCTCGTCTACAACATCGTCTCCATGTCCGGATTCTCGATCCGCTGCCCGGACTCGCCGGGAGGAGCCGTGTTCGAGATAACCGTCCCTCCCGCCAAGTACTCATTGGGATGAGAACGGGCGGGGGCGGCCGGCGGCCGTGACAGAGAGCTCGACCTCCATGAGGCACTCCTGGCCGGTGTCCCCGAAGCGGAACATCCTGTCCTTGCGCTCGCATGTGACCGTGACGTCCTCTGCCCCGCCGTCGGCGACCGCCTGCGCTACATATTCTCTCGCGCGGCGCTCCGAATCTTCCAGAGCCTCGCCGAGGCCGTCGTAATCGAACTTGCCCAGCTTGGAGAACCCCTGGAACCTCTTCTCGGATCCAATCGATTCCGGGCGGACGAGGACGGTCACCGTCTCCGAGACTGATGACGATATCGCCCCGATGGCGTTTCCGACATCGGAGTCCTCGTGGATCATCACCTCCGTTCCGAACACCTCGCCGACCCATGGCATATACGCCCTCACGGGCGCCCCGATGCCGATTATCGGCTTCGTCACCCTTATGGAGCAGGCATAGTCCCTTCCGGCCTTCCCGGAGATGGACTTCGCCAGGATGTCCGCCCCGGCCTTGCCCAGATCCATCGACCCCGTCTCCTCCGACAGGAGCTCCTTCATCAGCTCCGTGCACAGCTTGGTCTTGATCAGGTCCCTGCATGCCGCAAGGAACTCGGCCGTGTCCATCCCCGCGCCCCTCGCCAGATACCCTGCGGCGATCGCGGATGCATCGGCATCGTATTCGATGTAGTCCCCCGATGCGTGCAGCACATCGGTGGGCGTGAACCCGATCCTCTGGATGAGCCCCAGGCCCTCGAGCCTGCGGACCCCCAGGGTGAACGGATGGGCCCCGAGGGCCTCGCCCGCCTTCTCCAGCGTCATGGGCTCTCCGGAAAGCGCATCCAGAAGCCTGAGCTCCAGCGGAGAGAAGTCCCTGCCGTTCTTCGGGATGCGGAGGGTCCTGAACAGCTCGGAACCGAGGACCACGGTGTCCTCGTTCTGCATGGCGAGCATCCTTGGGGCCTTGCCTTCCAGCTCCGAGATCGCCTCGGCCACAGAGGGCCACTGCCGGGCGGCGAAGCATATCGGGCAGACCCTGAGCGATGCGAGCCTGATGTCCCTCCCGAGGACGAGGATGCGGCTGTCGCCTCCGATGCCGGAAGTCGATATCTCGGCGGCCATCACCCTGGTGCGGATGCCCCCTATGGTGGCCCCCTCCGGCTCCAGCCTCGGCTTCCCGTTGCGGAGGATCCCGATGTCGGTGGTGGTCCCGCCCATGTCCATGACTATGGCGTCCTTCATGCCGGTCATGCGCATGGCTCCGATGAGGCTCGCCGCGGGCCCGGACATCACGGTTTCCACGGGCTTCCTCTTGGCCTCGGCCTCGCCCATCATGGATCCGTCGCCGCGGACCATCATGAGCGGCGCGTTGAGGCCGTACTCGGCCATGACCTTCTTCACGGATTCCATGAGGTCGGCGATCACGGGGATCAGGCGGGCGTTCATCACGCATGTGGCGGCCCTCTCGCTGAACCCGAGCCCGGAGGACAGATCGTGGCCGCACACAGCGGGCACCCCGAGGACCTCCCCGACGATGTCGCGGACGCGGTCCTCGTGCTCCGGATTCCGGACGGCCAGATACCCTGCGATGGCCACGCCGTCCACCCTTCCCTCCACCGACCTGAGGAAATCCTCGGCGGCCTTCTCGTCCAGAGGCTCGGTCTCCGCCCCCTTCAGGTCATGCTGCCCGGATATCCTGGCCTGAAAATCCGCCGGATACGGAGATTCGTAATCGCATCCGATGCAGACCAGCGCGACCCTCGCGCCCTTCCCCTCCACGATCGAGTTCGTCGCAAGGGTGGACGACAGCGAGACGACGCCTACGCTGCCCAGGTATCCGGGATCCATGAGGCCGATCGCTTTGCGGATTCCGATGCAGAGATCTTCGCGGGTGGTGGGAGATTTGGCTTTGCACAGCACCTTTCCTTCATCGAGATCCATCACCACCGCATCGGTGAACGTGCCGCCTGTGTCGAGTCCTAATCCTATCCTCATCGGGGTGCCTCCTGCCGGATTTGAAAATGGTCGGGCGGTCCAGAGAACCGGATCTGCGGCCGCTCTCCCATTGTTTGGAGGAAAACATAAGGCTTTTCGAAATGGTTTGGAAGAGGTTTCGGCTTCAGCGTTTCGTGGAAACGATGCCGAGGCCGTCGTTGCGGCTGGCGATGATGCCGCCCATGTGATCCGCGAGGGTCCTCTCCTGAACCTTCCCGAACACGTCGCAGGACGATTCTATCGGGAACTCGCAGTCGCACTTGGCGCACCTCACCTTGGGGCATCCGAGGGATGCCTCGGAGCAGCCCTGGCAGGCGAACGTCCTCGCATAGACGAGCGAGAACGTGAACCCGCATCTGGGGCAGGTGAGGCTCTTCCTCACGGATGCGGTCGTGTTGTTCGAGAACCCGTAGGTCCTCATGGCATCGAAGTAGGACGACATCGCCGATCAGCTCACTCCATCTTCCCGTACTGGTGCGTGGCATCCATGACGGCCGTCACGTTCTCGAGCTTGCACTCGAGGTCCGGCGGCACTTCGCATCCGGATGCCACGACGAAGTGGGAGTTCAGCCCGCGCTTGCACAGGGCGGTCTTGGCCTCCTGGCACAGGTTCTTCGTCGTGTCCGTGATCTGCTCGACGGAAGCCCTCATGAACATCTGCGGGTCTATGTTCCCGAAGATGGTGCACTTGTCGGCATATCCGCCCTCGATGACCTGAGCCATGTTGAGGCTCTCGGGCACCAGCGGATAGTACGCTAGCGAGTACACGTCCACACCGAACTTCTTGATCTGAGTATCGAGGTGGGGCATGTCGGCGCAGTTGTGTATCCCGAGCCCGAGCCCGACCTCCCTGGTCTTCGCGTTGGTGGCCTTGGCGTACTTGTTGCCCTCGAACTCGCCGTACTCGGTGTCTCCGAGGACTGAGTAGTTGGCCCACAGGTAGTCCCAGCACATTCCCTGAACTCCGGTCTCTCCGATCTTCTCGACGGCGTTGCAGCACATCTTCGTGGTCTGCTCGAGCGCCTTGTGGATCGGCGCGGGGTCGGTGAACATGTCCATGAACAGCCTCTCGGCACCGGTGGCCTGGGACAGGGTGAGGAGAGGGCCCTCTATGAACGCGATGACGAAGCTCTTGTCCTTCAGCTTGGACGCGACCAGGCCGTTCATCTCGATCAGGTGCCCGGTGCGGCCCTTGGTCACATCGGGGGCGACGATCTTCTCGTAGTCCTCCATCTCGTGGATGATGTGGCCGTCGACGAACGGCGTGTTCTCGGAATCGAGCCTGACATTGGCTCCGAGGTCATGGGCCGTGACGGACAGATCCTCGAGCGTGACCGTGAACGGGAACTTCCACTTGCTGTATCCTTCGACGAAGGACTGCGCGCACTTCTTGGCATCGGTTGCCCACTCGCGATACGTCACGGTGCCGGGGAGCAGCCTCCTCTGAAGGCCGCATACCAGAGGGTATGCGGCGAACTCGTCCACCTTCTCGTTGCCGAGTGTGGCGAGGGCTCTCTCGTAGGGTGTCATCGGCGTCATCTCAGTTCGCCTTCAGCCAGTTGATGCAGTCCTGTGCGTTGTTGTCCCTGTGGTCGGCCCCGATCTCTTCCGAGAACGAAGGGGACGTGGGCGGCCCGCCGATGGTGACCGTGCAGGTGGAGCGGGAACCGTTCTCCTTCAGGAGATTGATGACCTCGGGCATCCTGTCCATGGTGGGGGTCATCAGGGTGGACATGCACAGCACGTCGGTCCCGTTCGCCTTCACGTGTTCGGCGATGGCGGCAGAGGGGATGTCCTTGCCGAGATCGGTGACCATGTAGCCGCCTGCGGTCAGCATGGTCTTGACGATGTTCTTTCCGATGTCGTGCACGTCTCCCTCGACGACGACGGTCGCCGCCTTCTTGGCATCCGCAAGCTCCTCCTGAGGAATGGCAGGGAGGAGGATGTCGAGCCCGTTGTAGAGGCACCTGGCGGAGACCAGGACCTGAGGCAGGTACACCTTGTGCTCCGCGTACCTCTCTCCGACGACCGACATTCCCTTGACAAGCCCCTCGTTGATCGCTTCGACAGGGTTGACGCCTTCTGCGAGCGCCGCCTCGGCAGCGCTCTTCGCCATGTCCGCCTTGCAGTTCACGACTGCGTTGGCGAGATCTTCCAGAATCTGTTCCTTGCTCATTCGCTATTCCTCCTATGGGGCAGGTTAATGCCCCGGTTACTCTCCCGTTTCCGGGTTGTTCAAAACATCCAGGTATTGGATATTTAATGGTTCAGATTGGATGAATGGTCTATCCACCAATTTTTTTACGAACTACTCATTTTATGGTAGTTTAGTATTTAAAAAAACAGCAAAACAGACAATTCTACCGACTGGTCGGCGTTTTTGTAGTTGGATACTTGCGACTTTTGTTCCGACTTGGAGCTTTCCTCCAAAAACTACTATAAAAATATTCCTTCAACAAAACGGCCATTTTTTACAGCCAAACAGGAAGAAAAACATAGCTTCCGAGAGAGGCCGCATCAATGGCCCTGCAGGATCGAATCGTCGCATCCTCATAGAGCAGGCATCCTGATGCGGGCTTCTGCACCAGTTGGATTGTACATCCAACTGCCTGCGGAGCCGCCGATACCTTTAATCCCGTGCTGACAGGTCAAGGTCCATGGACCTGTTCGAGTACACGCGCAAGGGAGTCCTCGAGAAGGAGGCGCCGCTGGCGAGCCGGATGCGCCCCCGGGCCCTCGACGAGGTCATCGGGCAGGAGCACATAATCGGAGAAGGCAAGCTGCTGTCCAGGGCCATCCGCGCGGACAGGATAGGCTCGCTGATATTCTACGGCCCGCCCGGCACAGGGAAGACCACGCTGGCGCAGGTCATCGCCAACACCACCAGCTCCAGGTTCGTCCAGATCAACGCCACCGCCGCCGGGAAGAAGGACATGGAGGACGCGGTCTCCAGGGCGAAGGACGCCCTCGGCATGGAAGAGCGCAGGACGATCCTGTTCGTGGACGAAATCCACCGGTTCAACAAGGCCCAGCAGGACTACCTCCTGCCGTTCGTGGAGGACGGCACCGTCACCCTGATCGGCGCCACGACGGAGAACCCCTATTTCGAGGTGAACCGCGCCCTGGTGTCCCGCTCCAGGATATTCGAGCTCAAGCCCCTGTCGAAGGAGGATCTGAAAAGGATCCTGTCAAGAGCCGTCGCCGACAAGGAGAGGGGGCTGGGGAGGATGGACATGGTCCTCGACCCCGACGCATTGGAATTCCTGGCGGACATGGCCGACGGAGACGCCCGCGCGGCCCTCAACGCCCTGGAGCTCGGAGCCCTGACCACATCCCCCGGCGAGGACGGGAAGATCAGGATAACGGAGGAGGTCGCGTCCGAGTGCATCCAGAAGAGGATCCTCAACTACGACAGGGACGGCGACAACCACTACGACACGATCTCAGCGTTCATCAAGAGCATGCGCGGGTCGGACCCGGATGCCGCGATATACTATCTGGCGAGGATGATCTACGCCGGGGAGGACCCCCGCTTCATCTCCCGCAGGATAGTCATCTGCGCTTCCGAGGACGTGGGCAACGCCGATCCGAACGCGCTGACCGTGGCGGTTTCCGCCGCGGAGGCGGTGGAGCGCATTGGGATGCCGGAATCCAGGATAATCCTGGCGCAGGCCGCCGCTTACGTGGCATGCGCGCCCAAGAGCAACTCCGCCATCATGGCGATAGACAAAGCCATGGAGTCCGTGAAGAACGAGCCCACCGGAGGCATACCCCCGTACCTGAAGGACGCCCATTACAGCGGGGCGAAGGACCTCGGCAGGGGCCTGACATACAAGTATCCCCATGATTTCGAGAACCACTACGTCGACCAGCAGTACCTCCCCGACGAGCTGGCAGGCCGCAGGTTCTACGAGATGTCCGACAACGGGTACGAGAAGGGCATGAAGATCTGGCTGAAGC
>CAVHMZ010000014.1:0-11129 GCA_963637225.1 Segatella hominis | reverse complement strand
AACCCGATCAAGATGAGCGGCTGGACCTACGCCAAATCCGGAGTGAACATAGACCAGAAATCCGAGGCCATCAAGGCCCTGGTCGACAAGGTCGGGTACAAGCGGGAGGGGATCGGGCAGGCGGTTCGCATGTCCGGGCTCTTCGCCAGCCTCATCGACTTCGGCGACAGGTATATCACCATGGCCACCGACGGGGTCGGGTCCAAGCTCCTCATCGCCGAAGAGCTCGACAAATGGGACACCATCGGGATCGACTGCATCGCGATGAACGTCAACGACACCATCTGCGTCAACGCCGAGCCCACTTCCTTCGTCGATTACATAGCTATAGACAAGCCGAACCCCCGCATCACCGAGGAGATCGGCATCGGCCTGGAGAAGGGAGCCGAGCTCTCGAACATGGAGATCGTCGGCGGGGAGATCGCGGTGCTTCCGGAGATCATCAACGGCGTAGACCTTTCCGGGACCTGCCTGGGATACGTCGAGAAGGACAGGATCATAACCGGAGACAAATGCGCCGAGGACGACCTGATCGTCGGGCTGAAGTCGTCTGGGATCCACTCCAACGGGCTCACCCTGGCCAGGAAGGTCTGCGAGGCCGGCAACGTCGCCATGGACGACAAGGTCTCGGGGCTCCGCTCCACCATGGGGCACGAGCTCCTCACGCCCACCGAGATCTACGTGAAGCAGGTTCTGAGCATCACCGCGGCCCACGAGGTCCACGGACTGGTGGACATCACCGGAGGAGGCCTCAGGAACATCCTCAGGATGAAGAAGGGTCTCCAGTACGTCATCGACGACCCCATCAAGCCCGCGCCGGTGTTCAAAGTCCTGCAGGAGCTGGGGCAGATCGAGACCGGGGAGATCTACCAGACACTCAACATGAGCATGGGGTTCGCGATGATCGCTCCCGCGGACGAGGCAGAGACCATCGCGAAGGAGAACGGCAACGCGCAGATCGTCGGCCGCGTGCAGAAGGGAAACGGAGTGCTCCTGGAATCCGAGAAGATCCTGTACGACCATTATTGATCGGCATGAGGCGGCCCTCGGGCCGCCATGTTTTCCCTGAAGGCGGGCGATGCCCGCCGTTTCGCTCATCTCTGCCCGTAGACATAGATGAGATGCCAGCCGAACTGGGTCTGGACGATCGTCATGTCCCCGGGGTTGTACGTGAAAGCCGCATCCTCGAAGGGCTTGACCATCTGGCCGCGTCCGAACCATCCCAGGTCCCCGCCGCTCCTTCCGGAGGGGCACTTGGAGTACTGGGCTGCGAGCGTTGCGAAGTTCTCTCCCGCGTTGACCCTTCTCTGGAGGTCGAGCGCCTCCTGATAGGTGTCGACGAGGATGTGCGAGCAGCGTGCCTGTCTTACCATGGCGCCCCCGTAGGTGTAGCGCCTTTTAGGGTTATCGCAGGATCGACCTGGCATAGACAGCTCCGCACACGGCTCCGAGGGCGGTGCAGGTCTCCAGGGAGAACCCTCCCGGAGTGATGTCCAGGTTGTATCTCGGGATGGAGGCCGTCTTCTTCGGGACCCCGTGGGGGCCGATCCCGAACACCAGGAGCACGCTCTGCCCCCCGTCCACCATCTCCATGAGGCGGTCCAGCGTGATGGCCTTGGACGGATCGGGCTTGCTCGTCGTCAGAACCGGCTCGCCGAGCTGGGGCGGGAACCCCTTGTCTGGGTAAGGGAACTTCATGAACCTGCCCTTCTCCGCCAGCTCGCGGAAGTAGCCGCCGTGGGCACCGATGCTCGTGGTCCCTGCGATCCATTCCGCCACCTCCACGGGCGTGCGAGTCTCCTCCGGGATCGGGAAGCCGAAAAGAGCCAGGTTCATGTCGAACGCCCTGGCCAGGTCCCCTGCGCGCGCTATGGTGCGCCTGTGGGGCTCCCTGAAGTTCTGGTCGTACGAGTTGTAGAGCCCAATCGTGATCCTTCCGCGTCCCATCGTCATCCCTTCCTGCGCGGGTGGCCGACGATCGCGTATGCGTCGCCGTCCATGAATATCTCGTAATCCGGGTACTCTTCCTGGAGCTTCGCGATCTCGGCAATGACCTGGGACATCGTCAGATCGGAGGTCCTGATGTCGATGAACACGCGGTCGGGCTCCATTCAGAACCCTCTTAGCGTTGCAGGAGAAGGTATGGTGCCGTGAGCCGGGCTCGAACCAGCGACTTCAAGATCTTCAGTCTTGCACTCTCCCAACTGAGTTACCACGGCGTGATTCCTCCCTATATACAGGTCCGTTATAAAGATTGCGACGGGGCCAGAGCCCCGCCGGCTTCATTCGGCGGGCTCTTCCGGAGCTGCCTCCTCGATCTCCTCTTCCTGCTCCTCGGTCATGATCGGCTGCACCGCGACGACCTTGTCGCCTTCCTTCAGCTCCATGACCCTGACGCCCTTGGCGTTGCGGCCGGTCTCCCTGATGGAATCGGTGTTGATGCGTATGATCATCCCCGAAGATGAGGTGAGCATGAGCTGGTCGCCGATATTGACCTTCCTGACGCTCACCACGTTCCCGTTGCGCTCGTCGGTCTTGATGGTGATCACTCCCTTCCCTCCGCGGCGGGTCATGCGGTAGTCGTCCACGTCGGAGATCTTCCCGTACCCGTTCTCGGAGACGGTCAGCAGGCGGTCTCCCGGCTTCACAATGGCCATGGAAACGACGGTGTCCCCGGAGCCCAGGGTCATTCCCTTGACGCCCATGGTGTCCCTTCCGGTGGGGCGGGCGTCGGACTCCTCGAACCTGACTGCCTGGCCCCCGGCGGACGCGATGATGATGTTGTCCGACCCGTCGGTGATGGCTGTTTCGATCAATTCGTCGCCGTCGTCCAGCTTGATCGCCTTGATGCCCTTGGATCTCACGTTGCCGTAGGCCGCCAGGCTGGTCTTCTTGAACAGCCCCGCCCTGGTGCAGAACACCAGGTACCTGTCCTCGGGGAACCCTGAGGCGCAGATGGTGTTGACCACTTTCTCTCCCTCTTCCAGATCGGACAGCAGGTTGACTATCGGCTTGCCCTTGGACTGGGTGCTGCCCTCGGGGATCCTGTAGGCCTTGAGCCAGTGCATGCGACCATGGTTGGTGATGAACATCACATAGTCGTGAGATGACGTGACGAACATCGAGGCGACGCTGTCCTCGTCCTTGGTCTGCATCCCTTTCCGGCCCGTGCCTCCGCGGTTCTGCTCCCTGTAGGTGCTCAGCGGGATGCGCTTGATGTAGTTCTCCGCGGAGATGGTGATGACGACCTGCTCGCGGGGGATGAGGTCCTCCTCGTCGACATCCAGGGCGTTGGGGTCGATGACCGTCCTCCTGTCGTCGCCGTAGGCCTCCTTCATCTCGCTGGTTTCGGACTTGATGATGTCGAGGACCCTCTGCTCATGCGCCAGGATGTCCCTCAGGTCGTCCATCTCGACCTTCAGCGCCTCGTATTCGTCCCTGATGGAGTTCAGCTCCAGGCCGGTCAGCTTCTGGAGCCTCATGTCGAGGATGGCCTTCGCCTGGTCGAAGTCGATGCCGAGAAGAGCCTGCAAGCCTGCGTTGGCCGCCTCCCCGTTCTCGGACTCCCTGATCATGGCGATGGTCTCGTCCAGCATATTGATCGCCTTCATCAGCCCCTCGAGGATGTGGAAGCGCTTCTCGGCCTGTGCCAGATCGAACCTGGTCCTGCGGACGACGACGTCTTTCCTGTGAGCGATGTAGTGAGTGATCAGCGACTTCAGGCCCAGGGTGGTGGGCTTGTTGTTCACCAGGGCGATATTGATGATCCCGTAGGTGATCTCCATGTTGGTCTTCTTGAACAGGTTCTCCAGCACCACTTCGGGGATGGCATCCCTGTGGAGCTCGATGACGATCCTCATCCCGTGGCGGTCCGACTCGTCGCGCAGGTCTGTTATCCCTTCGATCTCCTTCTCCTTCACGCGGTCTGCGATCTGGAGGATGAGCTGGGACTTGTTGACCTGGTAGGGGATCTCGTCGACGATGATCCTGACCTTCCCGTTCTCCATGTCCTCGAAGTGGGTGTTGGACCTGACCCTGAGCTTCCCGCGGCCGGTCTCGTATGCGGAACGGATGCCGGCGAGGCCGTAGATGGTTCCTCCGGTGGGGAAATCTGGCCCTTTCACGAACTGCATCAGCTCCGAGAGCGTGCAGTCGGGGTTGTCCACGGCGTAAACGATGGCGTCGCAGACCTCGCGGAGGTTGTGCGGTGGCATCTTGGTGGCCATCCCGACGGCGATACCATCGGAACCGTTCACCAGCAGGTTGGGGAACTTCGACGGCAGAACCGACGGCTCCTTCAGAGAGCCGTCGTAGTTGTCGATCATGTCGACGGTGTCCTTGTCCAGGTCGGCCAGCAGATCGCTGGCCACCTTGGACATCCTGGCCTCGGTGTAACGCATGGCGGCCGGCGGGTCCCCGTCCACGGAACCGAAGTTACCCTGGCCGTCCACCAGGGGGTACCTCAGCGAGAACGGCTGGGCCATCCTGACCATAGAGTCGTAGGCTGCGGTGTCCCCGTGCGGGTGGTACTTACCCAGGACCTCTCCCACCACGGTCGCGGACTTCTTGTGGGGCCTGTTGTAGGTCAGCCCGAGCTCGGACATGGCGTACATGATCTTCCTGTGGACGGGCTTCAGCCCGTCCCTGACATCAGGGAGCGCGCGGCCGACGATGACGCTCATGGAGTAGTCGATGTACGAGCGGTGCATCTCCTTCTCGATGGGCTGCATTATGAGCTTCTTCTCTCCGTCCATGGTATCACACGTCCAGGTTGACGACCTCGTGGGCATGCTCGATTATGTACTCCCTGCGGGGCTCCACGTCGTCGCCCATCAGAACGGAGAACAGCTGGTCTGCGATCATCCCGTCCTCGATGGTCACTTTCTTCATTATCCTGGTCTCGGGGTTCATGGTGGTCTCCCACAGCTGCTGGGGGTTCATCTCTCCCAGACCCTTGTAGCGGGACACGTTGCACCCGTCCCCGATCTCGGCCATGGCGGCGGCCATCTCCTCGTCGTTGTAGGCGTAGATCTGCTTCTTGCCCTTGTAGACCCTGTAAAGAGGGGGCATGGCTATGTACACGTGCCCTGCCTCGATCAGGGGCTTCATCTGCCTGTAGAACAGCGTCAGGAGCAGCGTGCCGATGTGCGCGCCGTCCACATCCGCATCGGTCATGATGACCACGTTGTGGTAGCGGATCTTGGTCACGTCGAACTCCTTCCCTATGCCGCCTCCGATGGCGATGGCGAGGTTCTTGATCTCCTCGTGGTCCAGGAGCTTGTCCGGCCTGGCCTTCTCCACGTTGAGGATCTTCCCTCTCAGAGGGAGAATCGCCTGGAACGCGCGGTCGCGCCCCTGCTTTGCGCTGCCTCCTGCAGACTCTCCCTCCACGATGTACAGCTCGCACTTGGAAGGGTCCTTCTCGGAGCAATCTGCGAGCTTTCCGGGAAGGCTGGTCGTCTCCAGCACCGATTTCCTGCGGGTGGCGTCCCTGGCCTTCCGGGCGGCCTCGCGACCCTCGTATGCGGATATCGCCTTCTTCAGGATGATCTGTGCCAAGGAGGGGTTCTCCAGGAGGAACTCGGCCAGCTTGTCGCCCATGAGGCCGGACACGGCGCCCTGGGCGATGCTGCTCCCCAGCTTGGCCTTGGTCTGGCCTTCGAACTGGGGCTCTGCCATCTTGATGCTGACGATGGCGGTCAGCCCTTCCCTGACATCCGTCCCCTCCAGGGTGGTGTCCTTGAGGATGTTGTTCGCTTTCCCGTAATCGTTGAGCGTCTTGGTGAGCGCCGTCCTGAACCCGGTCAGGTGCGTTCCGCCCTCGGGCGTGTAAATGGTGTTGACGAAGGAGTCGATCTCCTCGTTGTACCCGTCGGTATACTGGAGGGCGATATCGATGGCGATGCCGTTCCTCTCGCCGGAGAACCTTATCGGCGCAGAATGGAGGGGCGTCTTGGATCTGTTGAGGTACTGGACGAACTCGGACACTCCGCCGTCGTAGTGGAACCTCTCCTTCCTGCCCGTGCGGAGATCCTGGAAGTTTATGGTGGCCTCGGTGTTCAGGAACGCCTGGTTGCGGAACCTGTTCTGCAGGGTGGTGTAGTCGAAGTCCACCGTCTCGAACATGGTGGCGTCGGGCCAGAACGTGATCTTGGTTCCGTGCCGGTCGGAGTCGCCGATGACCTCCACGGGACCGTCGGGGATCCCGATCTTGTAGGTCTGCCTCCAGGCCTTGCCGTCCCTGTAGACGATGGCCTCCAGCCTCTCGGACAGCGCGTTGACGACGGAGACCCCCACGCCGTGGAGCCCTCCGGAGACCTTGTAGCTGTTCTGGTTGAACTTACCTCCCGCGTGGAGGTCTGTCAGGCACATCTCCAGGGCCGACTTGCCCTCTTCATGGTTGATGCCTGTGGGGATCCCCCTTCCGTCGTCGAGGACGGTTACGGAGCCGTCCTGGTTGATTGTGACATCGACCTCGGTGGCGAATCCCGCCATGACCTCGTCGATGCCGTTGTCTACGACCTCGTACACCATATGGTGGAGCCCGCGCGAGTCCGTGGACCCGATGTACATCCCGGGCCTCTTGCGCACCGCCTCCAATCCTTTCAGTGCGACGATGCTGTCCGCATCGTAGTCATTGGGCTGTTGTGTGTTCCCATCCAATGTATCGCCTTCTTACTGCCTTCCCTATAATATAATATTATATATACGCGCGCACGCGGGCGCGCACGTGTGAATGATTTATTTACTTAGAGGTAAATTACTTTAAAGTGAATTATTCCAAAATAATTAACCTATAAGTAAAATATATCCGCAGCATATGCAACAGACCATGTTCTACGGCAGGGACTGCGAACTCGATGCGCTGCAGAAGAGATATGGCAGCGGATGCTTCGAGTTCCTGCCGGTCTGCGGGCGCCGCAGGGTAGGGAAGACCGCCCTGCTGAAGAAGTTCGCCGAGGGGAAGAACGCCGTGTACTTCTCGGCCCGGAAAGGCCCCCTGTCCGCGAACCTCTCCAGGCTGGCAGGGGCCGTGATGGGGGCCCGGATAGGGCCTGCCGACTTCGAGGCGATCCTCGAGCTGGTGCGCATAAGGTCGGAGAAGGAGCGCTTCATGCTGATAATCGACGAATATCCGTCGATGAGGACGAAAGACGACTCCATCTCTGGAACATTGCAGGCGTTCATCGACGATAACAAAGACGATAGCAAGCTGTTCCTTGTCCTCTGCGGATCGTCGGTCTCCGTGATGATGCATGAGGTCTTGGGATACGAGAGCCCCCTTTACGGCAGGAGGACAGGCGGCCTGAGAGTGGGGCCGATGAGCTTCCAAGAGTCGAGGCAGTTCATTCCGCAGTACGGCCTGGACGACCAGATGAGGATCTACGCCATGACAGGGGGCATCCCCCTCTACCTGGAGCAGTTCGGCGGGACGTGCCTGAAAGACGACATCATCAGGAACTTCATGATGCCGTGCTCGTTCTTCCTGAACGACCCGTTCATGGCCCTGGCAGAGGACTTCGATAATCCGATCACATACTATCCTGTCCTGTATGCCATGGCTCGCGGGGCATCGAAGAACTCCGAGATCTCCCGGAAGGCGGGCGTGTCCCCCGCCCTCGCGACCAGGTACCTCAACGACCTCATCGGCGCGGGCATCGTGTCCAAGGAACATCCTATCGACAATCCGGACGGGAAGAGCACGAGATACCGCATCGACGACGAGTTCCTCAAGGCCTACTTCAAGTACATCCACGGAGACTGCGCAGACCTCTCTCCCGAAGAGATGCCCGCCGCGGCGGACAGGATCCTGTCGGCGATACAGACGGAAGCAGGATGCGAATTCGAGAAGATATGCGCCGCATACCTCCGCCGCAAGCTCCCCGGAAGGCCCGGCAAGTGGTGGGGAGCAGACCCGGTGTCCAAGAAGCAGGAAGAGATCGATATCGTCATCACCGTGGAAGAGGACGGCCGGAAGACCGGGTACTTCGTGGAATGCGACTACGGGGACGGCAAGGTCGGGGAGGACGTGCTGGACGCTCTCGTGTCCAGGTCCGCGCTGGTGCGGGGCTACGATGTCCGCAGGTACGCGATCTGCTCGAAAGCGGGGTTCGAGGAGGGCCTGAAGAGGAGGGACGTTTTCCTGCTGACCCTCGATGACATCCTGGACGATGCCCGCCCCCTATTGCAACCTTAATAAGCGGTCCCAGCCAATACAGGCACGATTCACAATGAGCACCATCATGGACGTCGCGCGCAGAGGGGAGATAACCCCTCTGATGGAGCAGATCGCAGAGAAGGAGAACGTCAGCCCGGAGTTCATCAGGAACGGGATCGCGTCCGGCCGCATATGCGCCCCCCACAACCCCGTCCATGACGCCGAGCCGGCGGCCATCGGGGAAGGCCTTTCGGTGAAGATCAACGTCAACCTGGGCACGTCCAGGGACATCGTGGACCTGGACGCCGAGATGGAGAAGCTGAGGATCGCCGTGAAATACGGCGCGGACGCCGTCATGGACCTCAGCACCGGAGGCAACATCGACGCGATCAGGGCCATGCTCCTGAAGGAGTGCCCCGTGATGATGGGCTCCGTCCCGATCTACCAGACCGGCCTCACCGCCGCCAGGAAGAACGCCGTGGTCGAGATGACCGAGGACGACATCTTCAACGGCATCGAGAAGCACGCCAAGGACGGGATGGACTTCATGACCGTCCACTGCGGGATCACTAAGGAGACCGTCAAGTGGCTCAGCAAGTCCCCCAGGACCATGGACGTGGTCTCCAGGGGAGGATCGTTCCTGACCGCGTGGATCCTCCACAACGGCGAGGAGAACCCCCTTTACAAGAACTACGACTACCTGCTCGAGATGGCCAGGAAATACGAGTTCGCGCTGTCCCTCGGGGACGGCTTCAGGCCCGGATGCATCGACGACGCCTCGGACCAGGCGCAGCTGAGCGAGCTCATGACCCTGGGCCACCTGGTGGACCGCGCAAGGGAAGCGGGCGTGCAGAGCATGGTGGAAGGGCCCGGGCACGTCCCGCTGGACCAGGTCGCCATGAACATGAAGCTGGAGAAGCGCATGTGCCATGACGCTCCATTCTACGTCCTCGGACCGCTTGTGACCGACATCGCCCCGGGGTACGACCACATCGTCGGCGCGATCGGAGGCGCCGTGGCGGCTCAGAACGGTGCAGACTTCCTCTGCTACCTCACGCCCGCAGAGCATCTCTCCCTGCCCGACGCGGACGACGTCAGGGAAGGCGTGATCGCATCGAAGATCGCCGCCCACGTCGGAGACCTGTGCAGGGGCATCGGCAGGGAAAGGGACTCCGAGATGGCCGAGGCCAGGAAGAAGCTGGACTGGAACACCATGTACAAGGTGTGCATCGACGAGGAGAAGGCCCGCCGGTACAGGCGCAGGGGATGCACCGAGGAGAGCGAGGGCTGCTCCATGTGCGGCGACGTGTGCGCGATAAAGATCGTCAACACATACATGAACAATGATTCCGGAAAGGACATCGATTGCTGACCTGCAATCCTGAACCATTTTCCCAGCCGGAAACGGCCGGCCTTCTCATCCGTCCAGCTTCGCGTACTCTTCATCCGAGACGGGCTCGCACCATTCGTTTCTGCAGTCCTTCCCGGGGACCTCGACGGCGATGTGGCTGAACCAGCTGTCCTTTTTGGCCCCGTGCCAATGCTTGACGTTGGCAGGGATCATTACGACGCTGCCCTCGTGCAGGCTGACCGCCTCCTTCCCCTCTTCCTGATACCAGCCCTCGCCGGCGGTGCACAGAAGCAGCTGGCCGCCGCCTTCCGACGCATGGTGGATGTGCCAATTGTTGCGGCATCCGGGCTCGAATGTCACATTGGCGGCGAACAGGCCGCCGCCGGGACCGGTCAGAGGGTTCAGGAACGAATCCCCTGCGAAGAACTTGGCATATGCCGTGTTCGGCGCTCCCGTGCCGAATATGTTCGCGCTCTCGAATTGCTCTCTGCTCCCGTATCTCATCTCGAACCGCCTTCCGGGCACCCGCCGGGCATCTTCCCGCCCTCGGATCTCGTATCAAGGCTTGGAGCAACCCGGATATATCCTTTGCCGAAGGGTGGCCGCAAGATCGGACATCCGCGGGCCCTCTGCCGAGGATATGCCACGTTCAGTTCTTCAGAGAAGTTATAGGCACCACATGGATGCCGTCCGGCCTGGTGAACGCTATGGGAGACTCTCCGCACAGGACGCAAAGGAACTCAGGCGCCTTCCACCCCTTGGACTCGACGTGCTTCGCCAGCCTCTTGAGGCTCTTGGCCCCTTCCTCGGACTTGTTCAGACGGGTCTTGACCTCGAACGCTCCCCACCTTCCGTCGGGCATCTCCACGACGGCATCGGCCTCGCGGCCGGTCGCATCGCGGTAATGGAACACCGTCCCTCCGAGGCTCTCTGCATAGACCTTCAGGTCGCGGACGCATAGAGATTCGAACATGAGCCCGTATGTCCTCGAATCGTCCAGCAGGCGGTCCTTCCCCAGGCCCAGCGCGGCTATCGGTATCGAAGGATCCACGAGGTGCCTCTTCGGGGACTTCCCCACACGGTCTGCAGCACGGACGTTGGACGAGAACGCCGGCAGGTCATCTGCCAGGAACAGCCTCTCCAGGGCATCGCGGTATAGTGCCAGCGATGGCGCGGACAGGCTGCTGTCGTCGAACTCCTGCATGTCGGCCATGATGGTCTCGTTGGAAGCCGTCGTGCTCTCGTTCCTCGCCAGGGACCTCATGAGCATGCCCATCTTCCTGCTGTCGCGCCTCTTCCCGTCTATCGCGGCAGCATCCAGGGCCGTGCGGCGGACATAGTCTCTGTTGACGATCTCGGCCGATTCTGCGCTGGTGCCGATCAGCCCGGGCCAGCCGCCTCTGGTCATCAGGCACGCTATTCCGTCCAAGGTCGCTTCGCGGGGCTCGCCCGCCACGGGGGAACCGTCGAACAGCCCCTTGAGCGACACCGTTCCGACAGAATCGCCGGACCGTACAGGGACATCGGGCGCATGCGCAAAGCCCCTATGCGCCCCACGCCGCTGTGATGCATATGCTTCTTCTCCGGCGTCGACGAGCCCGTGAGGATGAAGCGCCCTTT
>CAVHMZ010000013.1:0-6857 GCA_963637225.1 Segatella hominis | reverse complement strand
TGCCCGGCCCCCTCCTGCTAACTGATACGGCATCCCTCGCGCACGCGCGCGCGTACAGAGGAGAGGGTCAATAACTGATAAACTCAGGGTCCAGGTTTCCGTCGAATGCGGTCCGGACCTCCCTGTTCTCGCTCAGGTCGAACGAGACCACGTGCTCGTAGTTGTCCCTGCCGAACTGCGATGCATGGGCTTGCAACCGCTGCAGAAGGGTTCTGCGAAGGTTAAAAACCGTGTATGGAATATGACAACCATCGGGAGAGGACGAAATGAATCTGGAGTCAGAGCTGGTCAATGAAATCGGAAGAGGGGAAACTAATAAGCTGGAGTTCAAGGCAGACCTTCCGAAGGATCACAAGAAATATATCAAGACCGCAGTCGCGTTCAGCAATTCGTTCGGAGGGCGCATCCTGTTCGGAGTCACCGATGGCCGCGAGATCATAGGCCTTCCGGACGATACCCTCTACTCGACCAAGGATACGATCACCGATTCCATCTATAAGGCCTGCCATCCTGTCATCGTCCCCGATGTGTACTGCGTCAGCATCTCCGGCAAGAACGTCCTCGTGGTGGAGATCCTCCCTGGCGCGGATTGCCCTTACTTCATAAAGTCCGAAGGGGTCGAGAAGGGCACGTACATCAGGGTCAGCGGGACAAGCATGCCTGCCGATCTGGCGGCCATCAGGATGCTGCAGATGCGCGGCAGAGGATACTCCTTCGACAAGCTCGCATGCAGCATAGCGGAGGTCAGGCCCGAGGCCTTGGATGCGTTATGCTCCAGGCTGTCCGTGTACAAGCTCCCGATAGACCCTGTCAAGCTGGAGAACATGGGAGTCGTCACGAAAGCCGGCAACGGCTACACGGCGACGAACGCCTTTGCCCTGCTGACATCCAACCCGTTCCTCCATGCGAGGGTCCAGTGCGCCAGGTTCCTCGACAAGGAGGGCACCGTCTTCTTCGATTCCGAGGAGTTCACGGGAGACATCGTATCGCAGGTCGAAGGCGCCATGGCTTTCACGTTGAAGCATCTCTTCAAAAGCTCCGAGATCGACAGCCTTGTCAGGAAGGATTTCTACGATGTCCCCGAGAAGGCCATCAGGGAAGCGATAGTCAACGCCGTGGTCCATAGAGAATACGCCATGGAAGACAGCTCCATCTTCGTCAAGATTTACGACGACCATCTGGACGTCGAATCTCCGGGGCTGCCGCTGGGGCTTGACATCAACGACCTCGGCTCCGGCCGTTCCAAGATCAGGAACCAGGTCATCGCATCCGTGTTCAAGGCCATCGGGTTCATAGAGCAGTACGGCACAGGCATCCGCAGGATGATCAAGGCATGCGAGGAGGCGGGCCTGGAGCCTCCCGAGTTCATCGAGGACAAGGACTATCTTGTAGTCAGGTTCCGGAGGAGGGCCTTGGGTCCCCGCTGCCATTCGGACGATGAGGAGGCCGTGATCTCGGTGATCGCAGGCAATCCGAGCATCACCAAGAAGGAGATCTCGGAGGTGACCGGGATATCCGAATCGAGGATCAAGAGGATCGTGTCCAAGATGCGCGACAGCGGGCTAATCGGATACGAAGGCAACAGTCGGAACGGAAGATGGGTCGTGATGAGGTGAGCTGACGGGGTGCGGACGGGGTTCGCTCTGCACCCCGTTGCACCCCGTTCGAGCTTTCTTAAAGCTTAGCATCAGTCCCTGAGGCAGCCGATCGGGACTATGTCGTGCCGTTTATCCGCGACAGTTCTCTTGTTGCATCTTTGCAGTTCTATGATTGGATGGTGCCGGAGCATTCTGGTTCCAGATTCAACAACGCATCTGTGATCTTCCGTCTGCAGCTTATGCAATCCGTCATGCTTTCCACCGAACAGTTTTGGGGCATTTTACTGAACTACTTTGTGGTACTTCAGACGAAATGTGGCCGTATCAGTCCTGCCAGGCATAGCAGTCCGGTGCTGGTTCAGTCCTCAGCAATAATCCGCTTGTGCTTCATCCAGGTATCCAGCTGCGCTCTGGCCTATCCCCGACTCAGCGAACGCACGTAGCGCATCTCGATGCACGGAATTGGCGGCATCGGAAACATGGGGGCGGATGATACATCCAGAAAATACCAACCATTCAGTCATATAGTCCGAGGTTATATAAGCAAGGCGTTTCATCAATCTCGAAACGAGGTGAAAAGATGGCAACAGAGTCATTCTACGAGGACATAGTCATCGACGATGCCGAGAAATCTGCCCGGATGGAAGAGCTCTTCAGGGAGCACCCTGTTGCCAAGATCGTTCCGATTTTCGTGCCCGCATCGCTCAATGATCCTGAAGTTATCCGTAGCTTCGTAGAGGCATTTCGCGATAGGAAGAAGGCCGAAGACGCAACAGAACGATTGCGATCGAGCATTATGAGGGGTGCGGAACGGATTCTGTCCGCATCCAACGATGCCTCCCTGTTCAGAACCTCTTCACGCCGCGATACAGCACGCCCGGGCCGACGATGAAGCATTCGGCATCGAGCCCGCAGCGGTCCATCGTCTCGAGCATCTCCTCATCGCTGAGCAGCCTCATCCCGTACTCGCCGCATTTCTCCAGCACTTCCGCTTCATCGTCGCCTCCGAGCCTGAGCTCCGATGCGATCATCAGAATGCCTCCGGGCGACAGGACCCTGGACAGCTCGGACAAGCCCTTCTCCAGATCCGGCCAGAAGAAGTATGTCTCGATGGCCGTGGCCATGTCGAAGGCCCCGTCTTCATATGGCAGGCTCTCCGCGGATCCCATGGCAAGCTCCAGCGAGCCGGATTCCATGAGGTCCGAGTCGACCTCGGATGTCATCTGCACGGCATCCTCTGACAGGTCTATCCCGAATAGCATCGCATACGGATACCTCTCGGACAGCTTCCTCAGGAACCCTCCGCCTCCGCACCCCACGTCCAGGACGGAGCCGTCCATAGCTTTGGGCATACGGGCCAGGGCCTCGTTCCACAGGGGGACGTGATGCTCGTTCATCTGCTCCATGACTGCCCTTCCGGCAACGCCGAGGGGCTTCGAGAACTGCTTCTTGTCTTCCATGCCATCACCTCGTGCGCCAGGGGTTGGACTTCCATGTGACCTCTTTCGGGACGATCTCCACGATGCTGACCTTCCCTGCCCTGTCCTGGGGGATCTCGCATCCTTCCCTTCCGAAGCGGTCGGACAGCGCCCTCAGGACCTCCATCTTCTTCCCGGGGTCCCCGACGACCGTTGCCCTTCCCTTGACAACGGCGCTCTCGAAGACCGTCTCGGTGTCGCAGGCCAGCTCGCTCTCGAAGTCGTAGCCTTCCATCCTGTACGCCGCGAACGACACCCTTCCGTCGCGGACGATGTTCTCCAGCTTCCTCCCGGCGGCCCTGCCGTGGATGTACAGCCTCTTTCCGATGCAAACGTGGTTCACCGGCACAGCGTAAGGGGAGCCGTCCCCGTCGATGGTTGCCAGCACTCCGTCCTCGCAGGCTTCCAGTACCTTCCATGCCTCGTCCTCGCTGAGCCCGTACTTCCTCATCCTCGGTTCCATGGGGACCTTCCTCTGCCGAGTCCGAGGGGGCCGGGAGTATTATAGGTTGGCGAGAGGAAGCTCACTCATACTCCTTGATCAGCTCCTCGTACCAGGAATGGAGCGGGCTGTCTTCATCTACTGTGGCGAAGACCGTCTCGAAGATGTCGTCAGCCTCTTCTCTGCTGATCAGCTCCAGGCCGGAGAAGTATATGGCGTAGTAGCAGGCCAGCTTCTTGTCCTCTATGTCGTCTTTGAGGACGCTTCTTATCCAGTACGCGTTCGGCAGCATGGGTGCGATGCTTGTAACGTCGCTGTAGGTCTCCGCTATCTGTATGGCCTCTTCGATCCTGGCGGCAGCATCGGAACGGTCTTCCGGCAGTATGCGGTCCAAGCGCAGCACCTTGCTTTCTGTCGCGTTCTTGAAGACGCGTTCACAGAACGTGAAGTCTGCGATAGCGAGAAGCAGGGGCTCGGACCAGAGCCCAGCATCCGATGCCATGCGCCTGTATGTTTCCCGGTAGTCGGAGTATGTGTTGCGGTAAGCGGTCGCCAGCATCATCATGTGACCGACATCTTCTGCTGCGCCGTTTTCATGTGCCCTGCGGATGGACTCTATTATCTTCTCTGCGATGGCAGGAACATCGCCGCGCCTTTCCTCGAAGCATATGGCGAGGGCGACGTTCCACATCTCTGCGGCCGCATACGGGCTGATCGCCTTTTCTTCCGCCGAGAGGGAATCGAACTCTTCCGTGTAGCGTCCGATATCATCGATCAGGCCATCGACGGTGTTGGAGCGCTTCTTGCTGATAGAGCAGCAGTCTAGCAGGGATCCAGATGTTATCACCTTGAGCCATATCGCTACCGGGACATCGTCCTTGTGCTTTTCGACAAGGCTGTACGCGATGGCCAATTGGTTCAGGATGTTGGGCGCAACGAGGTGGTTGCACTCCAGGATCAGGCGGGCCAAGGGCTCCGCATACTCCGGGTTGCCTGCCTGTATGAGATTGCAATACGTCTCAAGGGCCAAAAGGCACGGGGGAGTGAGCGCCTTGTCGGATTCTTCGGCATAGTACAGCTTATCCGCGAAATTGCGAGCCAGCTCTGCAAGCATGGGCTTTCCTACATCGTATCCGGAAATCGGATTGTCTATGTACGTGTGGAGGCAGGCATCGGCGGCCGCGACCGTGGAGAACATGTCGTACCTGACCTAGACACATTCTTCTGTATGCGCGCGTGAGCGTACACGCGCGTGTGGGCCGAGCTTCGCTTCGGGAATCGGCAAGACAGACTGCTAGAACGAGCGAGTGGGCCGAGCACGGGGGCGGCCTTATCTCGAAGCAAAGGTCGCGCACAAGTGCGCTCCGAGGTCGAGAGCTGCCGCTGAAAATAGGCGCGTATGCCATTCGACAGATGGCATCGGCGGGCATCGATCGGGCGTTTCAGGCAGTCAGAGGGACCTTCTTCTTGCCCCATTCCAGGTCTTCATGGAGGTGAATGTCCACGAAAACCGCCTCGCAGAGGGGGGTCCAGTTCGACAGATGAGCGTCCCAGGGACCGTTCGGGCTCTTGGAGCGGGTAAGTGTCAAATGAGATAGCTCCCGGGCCATGGTGGCGGTGGACGGGGTATGGGCCTCCTGCCTTCTCCCCGACCTCTTGTTCACGGGCCTGTAACGCTTCCCGAGGCAGTAGCGGGCCATCGAAAGGGCCGCTTCCGCCAGCAATGCCAGCACCATCGATCCGATGACGGCCTTCTCCGACCATACGCGCAGCGGCTTGATCCCCGTGACGCGCTTCAGGGATGAGATCGTCTGCTCGACTATGGCCCTGTGGCGGTACTTCCTGATGGCTTCTTCCGGTGTCATTTTGCACGACGACTCTATCTTGAAAAATCCGGCTCTCACCCCTGCCTTCTCCCTTCCGAGGATGCATATCTGCCGTTCGGAGAACGGCAGCCAAGGGTCGTTGAACACGATGTCGTAGGTGACGTCCACTCCCGGTATCTTCCGGACCTTGATGACCTTGGACTTCCGCATCCCGTTCTTCTTCAGGTCCTTGTACACGGCCGCGCCGCGGCGGACCGCCGTGGTCGCCGATTTGACGGACCTCAGCAGCAGGTCGGGAGAGCAGAACAGGAAGGTTGTGCGGTCGCTGCTCTCGTAATGCTTGGTGTAGCACATCACGCCCTCGTCGGCGATGAGCTTGAAGTCGTCGAGGTTCTCTCTGATGTTCTTCTCGTCGGAAGCGTTGATCTTGACCCTCGTGAGGCGCTCGAAACCGAGCTTCTCAGCGCGCTCTGCGTTCTCCTTGGAGGCCGCCCCGTTGTCGGCTATGATCGTCGTAGCTGCCTTGGCCAAGGTCGCCAAGGCACCCAGCGCGACACCCTTCTCCTTGTAGGCATCGAGGCTCGTGAACTTCATGTCGGCAACCAGGGCCTTGATCTCGGGCATCGCATCGGCGTACTGCGCCTCGTCGGAGGCGTTGCCGATGTAGGGCTTGATGTAGACCGGTATCCCCAGCTGAGAGAGTATGGCGACCATGAACTGCACTTGGAGATCTCCCGGTCCCCCGTCCCTCGGGTGGCCGAGGGCCGCAAGGGCCGATTTCGGCCCGTGCATGATGACGGCAGAGCCGTCCATGATGATGTCGTAGTCGTCGATCTCGAACCGGGACAGGATGCCCTGGTAGAGATGCTGCAGGATGCCTTCGCGATGCTCTCCTAGCTTCTCCACGGCGCGGTCGATGGTCTTCTGCCCGACTGCATCGTCCGGCTTGAAGCCCAGTATCCTCTTGACTCTCGGCTCCTCCAGCCATCTCGAGCAGGCATCCATCGAATTGGATGCGTACAGCGTATATGCGCACAGGGCCACGACTATGAGGTCGAGGCGGGCCCCGGACTTCTTCAGCGATTTCAGGTACTCCAGCAGGCCGATGAACTCCAGATAATGCTTGATGGTCCTGATGAGCCCGTAAGGATGCGAGATGTTGCTGTTGGGCGTCTCGTCCACGGAGCTGTATGTCAATGCGGTCTGCACGGAGGCGGTCTTCTTCTTCAGGTCGGCGCGGCGTCTTCTCTTTGCCAATGCGATCTCCTGCCAACGGCGACCGACGAATCCATATACCGCCAAGGAATTGCTCGGCACGGCTTTCGTTGTGTCGTTTCTGTTGGCGCTTAAGCGAAGACGAAAGCCGCCCTTTTGCTTTTCGCCTGTTCGGGATCGCTCGGCTACCGAGGCATCGGCTCGCATGCGCGCACTCGCGCGTATGAGAAGATGTCTAGGTCGGGTTATATCTGCCTGCATCCCCTTTAAGAGCTGGCATACCGATGCTCATACGGTA
>CAVHMZ010000012.1:4183-8749 GCA_963637225.1 Segatella hominis | reverse complement strand
CGATATTGAGTAGTTCTTCTTCAAGAGACCTTCCACCCTATATCTCAAAGAGGGACGCGCACGAACAGGGGCCTAAGTCAGGTTTAAGTACTGATTGCCCATCCTCGCTCTGTGCGGCGCTTAGCCGCGCGAACGGAAATGTGCCGAAAGGTGAATCCGTAAAGGTGATACACATGAGCGAAGAGACTCAGGAAACACGCCCGGTCAACGGGAAGAGCATGTACAGCTACATCGCCGACGCTTGGAACGTCCCCGACAAGTCCTACGTGAAGGCACTCAACTACGAGCGCAGGATCCAATGGAGGAAAGAGGAGAACTTCACCCGCGTCGAGAGGCCTACCCGCCTCGACAGGGCCAGAGCCCTCGGCTACAAAGCCAAGCAGGGATACGTCGTCGTCAGGGCCAGGGTCAGGAAGGGAAGCTTCCAGAAGAGGGCCATCGTCACTGGTAGGAGAGCCAAGAGGAAGGGAATCAACCAGATCACGGTCGGAAAGAGCCTTCAGAGGATGGCCGAGGAGAGGACCGCCAAGAGGTACCCCAACCTCGAGGTCCTGAACTCCTACTGGGTCGGAGCCGACGGACAGCAGGAGTGGTACGAGGTCATCCTCGTGGACCCCGCGCACCCCGTCATCAAGGCCGACCCCAAGATCAACTGGATCTGCGACAACACCCACAAGAACCGCGTCTACCGCGGAAAGACCTCTGCCGGACAGAAAGGCCGCGGAATGAGGCACACCGGAAAGGGTGCCGAGAAGGCCAGGCCGTCGGTCAGGGCCAACCAGAGAAGGATCAAGTGAGATTCCTGTCATGAAACCCCTTACCCGGCCTTCGGGCCGGGATCTTCTTGTCATTTCCGCATTTGCGATTCCATCAGAGCGGTTCCGGCACGGGTATCGGCCCTGCAGGGACACGGCCCATCAGCTGTTCGAGACCAACGAGCATGATCCCGCTCTCCTCGGCGAACTCCCTGAAGCGGTCTTCGAAGCCTGAACCCGAAAAGAACACCATGAGCGCATCATCCAAGCCGCCGATCGCATCCGTGCGAGACTTTAGAGTGTTGTACTCCCTGAACCCGACAGGCTTGCTGGTGAACTTGCACTCGCAGACGAATATGCGAGAGGAGAGATCATCGTTCAGCACCTTGACGACGATGTCGATGTCGACATCCTCTCCGCCGATCCTGCCCCACCACTTGCCTATGTCCTTCACTGGGTAGTTGGCCATGATGTACTCGCGGCAGACGGATTCGAACCTCATGCCGAGGCGCATGCGGATTGCGCCTTGGATCTCCGAACAGTTTTTGTCCGGATCATCCGTCCTGAGCAGACTTGCATGCCTGTCTAGCACGCTGTACCGGAAATCGAGGATCGGCTCGGATATGGCATAAGGGCTGCTGCGGGGCTTCTTCATCAGCATGGGGTTCGGACGCTCTGCCAGACCCAGACCTTCCAATGCAGAAAGGTACCTGGAACACTGCGGCTGCGGCATCCGCAAGGTCTCAGCGATGCTCTTCTGGTCCGTTTTCCCGTCTGCAATGCAAGCCATGATGCCCGAATAGGCTGGAAATGGCTTCAGGTCCTGCATGATCGAATATGGCTCGTCGAGAAGAAGGCGCGATGGTCCGAAGAAACAGGACTCCAGACACTTCCGGTACGTGTCTGCGCACATGGACGCATGGTATTTCGGGATCCCGCCTACCGTCAGATAGACGCGCATCTTGTCCCGATCTGTCATGTTCGGATGGAACTCCGCGCACTCGGCGCAGCTCATCGGCTTCAGCTCGCATCTGGACGTGAACCTGCCGTACAGCGGATGCTTCGGATCGTCGGCCATCGCCTTCATCGCGGAGACATCCGAGCCGCAAAGGATCAGTGTGGTCTCGGTATCGCGGATGTCGCGGTCGATGAAGCGCTGGAAGAGGGATTCGGTGCCCTCTTTCTCCAGGATGCACGGGAACTCGTCGAAGACCACCGCGAGGCGCCGCTCATGGCACAGCTTCCCGACCTTGTCCAATGCTTCTGCGAGCTTCGTCGGGGACAGCCTGTTCTCCGAACAAGGCTCTTCCCCCAAATGCTCGGATATGACGTCCATCATGTATGCCGCGTTCTCGATCTCGCTGCGTTTCCTGAGGTGGAAGTAAAGGGCACCCTTGCCTCTGCAGAACTCCGTCAGGAGCGCAGTCTTGCCGACATCTTTGCGGCCGTAAAGAGCGCAGGTCTTCAAGCCGGGGCTGGAATGCAAAGATTCCAGCCCCTCCAGTTCTTTCCTGCGTCCGATGAACCCTGTCATGCCGCCGCTCCCTGATTCTGATTTTGCATGCATTGCAAGTTATACAACGATTTGTATGCATTATCAGTTATACGATTTGCGCGATTACTTCCACTTGATGAAGGGCACCATGTATATCGGAACGTAGACGACCTTGCCGTCCGCTCTGAAGTCCTTCGAATGGATGACAAAGGCCTCGCCGATACGGTTCCCGTATCTCTCCATCAGCTTGTCCAATGAAGAATGCGTGGCAGATCTGCCGGATTTGACTTCCATAGGCAGCATCCCGGACCTGCTCGGCAGGATGAAATCCACCTCATACTTCCGCTTTGAATCCTTCTTTTTGAGCTCGGTGAACCAGAGATCGTATCCTCTGCAGACCAGCTCCTGCGCAACCATGTTCTCGAAGAGCATGCCTTTATTGATCGACAGCTTCCCATCCATGAGAAGCCCGTATGCCTCCGACAGCCCATCCTTATCCTTCTGGAACGCCAGGCTCATAAGCAACCCTGTGTCCAGAAAATAGCATTTGACTCTGTTGACATCCTCGCTTAGAGCGATTGCCGCGCCCGGATCGGAGCTGCAGCGACATCTGTTAAAGATCATCGCGTCGCATAGCCATTCGATTGCCCCGTCATAATCCCTCTTCCTCGTTCCTTTCTCCGCCTTTGTGGGAGACAGGACCTTGTGCGGCGAGGACAGCATCGTAGGAACGCTGTTGAACAAGCTGAGAGCCCTTTCCACGACCGTTCCTGGCAGCTTATGGATGTCGTCCCGGTACAACTTTAGGATGTCTCTCTTGACCCTTTCGGCCTCTGTGAGGTCATGATTCTCCAAGTAGGCTGATACAACCTGAGGCATCCCCCCGACAATCATGTACTCGATGTATCTCTTGAGCATCGAGCGATGAGTGCTGTCGCCTAAAGGCTCCCTCTTATCCAGGAACATCCGGAGCATGTCGGCCACAACATCATCGCCATTGGCCCATAGCCACTCCTCGAAATCCATCGGGTACATGTCGACCTTGTGCTCTTCAGACGGAATCCTTATCCCAGCAATCTTGGACTTCACTGTGATGAGCGAGCCTGTTTCGATATAATCATACCTTCCATCCTTTACCAGGACCTTGATCATCTCTCTGGCGAGCGGGAACGCCTGGACTTCGTCGAATATTACCGCGCTCTCCCGCTTGTAGAGCTTGACCCCTGTCTTGATCTGCAAACGGTTGAACAACATGTCGAGATTGGTCTTGTAATTGACGAATGCCTCCCGCACCTCGTCATCCGTATCGATGAAATCGATCAAAATGTAACTTTTGTACTGCTCCTTGGCAAAACGCTCCACTATAGTGCTCTTGCCAACCCTTCTGGCCCCCTGAACCATTACTGCAGAACGTCCCTTGGATGTGTTCTTCCATTCTAGAAGCTCGTCGTAAATCTTCCTTCTGAACTCCATGCTACCTTCACTCTATTGACCTCGTAAGTATATAAGCTTGCCACTTTTGCAACTCAAGGAATCGGCCATTTTGCCACTTTTGCAACTCAAGGAATCGGCCATTTTGCCACTTTTGCAACTCTACGATCCAAAGCAAGAACTATGATTCCAAAGAGCCAGCATCAAAGGAACAAGAGAAAAATGAGAAACGGTTTGGCCCGGACGGCGATATCCGGGATCAGAGCCCTGCCCTGATGACCGATGCGATCTGCGACACTTCCTCGTCGGACATCCCGATCGTCGGAAAGAACACGGGGCAGTCGTATGCCGAGGCATCGAACGAAGGGATGTCCTCTATCGAAAGGCCCATCACCAATCCGAGGGACTGAGGGTGGCTGTCCCCGACCTTGAAATGTGTGTCGTATCTCGCGAGCGCGTCCAGCTCGTAATCGCCGGAAGCGATGACCCTGCACCCGCGCTTCATCATGAGCCAGGCAGACACGAGCCCGCGCTCGCCGTCCACCTTGGCAACGACCTTCCCCTGGCTTCCCACCGGGAGCCCGGCATGGCACCTGATGTAATCTCCGAAGACGAAGGCCCTGTTGTCGCGGACCTCCACGTAGAAGGTCACGTCCGGATCCGTCAGGTCCACCTTGACGCCCTTGTCCTCGTTGGCAAGGAATATGGCCGACCCGGCCTCCCTGCCGACGTCCATGCTCGTGTAGCCCTGAGACCCTTCCCTGCGGGCCCTGACCGCGAAGCTCTGGCCTTCAGAGAGGCGGGGAAGGGAGTATTCGGCGGCCTTCGCGCAGATGTCCTCCATGCGCGCGGAGGCGCATTCCTCCGCAACCGATATGGACCCTA
>CAVHMZ010000012.1:0-4173 GCA_963637225.1 Segatella hominis | reverse complement strand
ATGCCGAAGACCCTCCTCAGGGATGCTATCGCGGCATCGGTGTCCTCGGACTCCACGTAGAAGCGGGCGCCGTTCTTGTTGACCAGCGCCTCGACCCCGTCGCTCATCAGCATCGAGAGCATGTTCTCCCTGAGAATGTTCTCGAATTTCTTGCGAACGGGAGCGCTCTTCAGACCTATCTCGGAATACCTGACAAGAAGGATAGACACAGGTCCGGCAACATCGACTTCGGATATAATGATAACCGGCAGAAACGGCCGGGCACCGACACGGATATAGATTAAGAGCAAAATGACGGCGCATGGATCCGGTCACGCTGATAGGCCTGCTGATCATGGGCTCCGGAGCAGGCATACTGGGCTCGCTCTTCGGCCTCGGAGGCGGAGTGATATTCGTCCCCGTCCTGATGATCGTGTTCGGCCTTGCGCCGACGGAAGCCGTCGCCATCAGCCTTATCGGGATAATAGCCGGATCGGTCGGAGCGTCCACCGTGTTCGTCGGGAAGGGGCTGTCCAACATCAGGCTCGGCCTGCTGCTGGAGATAACCACCGCCACAGGCGCCATAATCGGAGCTGTCGTTGCCACTTACCTGCAGGACTGGATCCTGGTCCTGATATTCGCGGCCATCATGTTCTACAGCGGGTTCAGGATGATCGTCAACCCGGAGAAGGTCATAGAGCCGGGAGAGGGCTCGGACAGCTGGAGGTGCTTCCGTTACAACGACGAGGCCATGGGCGAGTCCATAAGCTACGAGATCCAGAACGTCAAGGGCGGGATGGCCATATGCACGTTCGCTGGGATGGCATCGTCCATGACGGGCGTCGGAGGCGGGGCGATAAAGGTCCCCCTGATGAACCTGTACATGCATGTCCCGATGAAAGCCGCCAGCGCCACCAGCAGCTACATGATCGGGATAACGGCGTTCTCCGGCGCGATAACGTACTTCTTCGCGGGCGAGGTCCTCCTGGAGTACGCCGCAGGGGTCGCCATAGGCGCGTTCATCGGATCGGTGCTGGGCACGCATTTCGCCCGCAGGCTCAACGCCAAGCACCTCAGGAAGTACTTCTCGGTGGTCCTGTTCTTCATGGCCACGCTGGTCCTCCTGCAGACCGCGGGGGTGATCTGATGGACATGAACCGCTCCACGTCGCTGATGCTCCGCGCAGGGATCTATGTCGGGCTGGCGGTGTCGCTCATAGGGCTGATCATGTCGATGTCGGACATGGGCGACAGGGTGCTGTGGCTCGGGATGCTCATCCTGATCCTGTCCCCGTTCCTCGGGATCGTCGTGACGATGGTGTCGCTGGTCATCCAGAAGGACTGGCGCTGGGCCGCGGTGGCTGCCGTCCTGATATGCATCACCGCGACCGGGGCTCTGCTGTCGATATGATATGGAAACGGCACGGCCCTGTCCGAGATAGCCGATTACCCCCGAATGAAAGTGCATCTTTCTACTCATTACCCCCGAATAAAAATGCTAAATAATCATGCTGGCATATGCAATCATGAAGAGGAAGATCGAGGAGGACCTGAAAGCTTGGAAGGCTGAGCCTTGCAGGAAGCCTCTGATCGTCATGGGCTGCAGGCGGGTCGGGAAGACCCACTCGATACGCGAGTTCTTGGAGTCCGGCTACGAGTCCCATGTCGAGATCGACCTCGAAAAAGACCGTGATGCTCGCATGATGCTGTCCGGCAACCTAGATACCGAAGCCGTCATCGGAGATCTTATCGCATCGGCCGGAAGGGAGATGGCGCCAGGGAAGTCCGCGATATTCCTCGACGGGATCCAGGCCTGCCCGGAAGCGCTCCTCTTCATGAGCCAGGCAGGGAACAGGGGATTCGACATCATCGCTTCGTGCTCCTTCGCTGACGGGGCGCCATAGCATGAGGACACCTGCACTATGAGCTCCCTCAAGAGCTGCACGGACACATTGTTCATGCATCCGATGGACTTCGAGGAATACTTGTGGGCCATAAGGGTCGATCAGAGAGTGATCGACCACGCCAGAGAATGCATCATGAGCCGTTTGCCCATCGACAGATTCTACCACAAGATCCTCAGGAACCATTTCCTGAGGTTCCTGATAGTCAGCGGCATGCCCGAAGCCGTCAGGGCCTACTGCGAGACGACAGACTACTGCGAGGCCAAAGCTGCCATAAAGGGCATCCTGAAAGCTGTCAGGACGGATGCGGGTAAGTACTCCGGAGGGAAAGCTGACAAGAAGAAGATAATCGCCTGCATGGAATCCATACCGCCTCAGCTGGAATCCGGGAAGCGCAGGTTCCTGTTCCAGGACATAGAGGCGGGCTCCGGAGGCAGGCGCAGGTACGAAGAAGCGTTGGACTGGCTCATATCTGCCGGAATCGCCTGCAGATGCAACAACCTCAAGAGCATAGATGCCACGCGGCCTCAGAGCCTGAAAGAGAAGATGTTCAAGATGTACATGTGCGACACCGGCCTACTGCTCGGCCTCATGGACAGCTCCGTCCCGGGATCGATAATCCTCTCGGACCCGTTCTCATGCAACGGAGCGGTCATGGAGAACGCCGTCGCATCCGCGCTCATGAAGAAAGGCTATCCGCTATGCTACTACGCGAAGGAGAAGAGCACATTGGAGATCGGCTTCGTGACAGGCGGCTGCCCGATCCAGCTGATAGATGTCAGATCCGAGAAGGACAGGCGGTCGAAATCGCTGAGCACGCTCCTGTCGGAGAAGGGCCGCGACTTCATCGGGTTCAGGATCTGCGACGGAAATGTGGAAGCGGATGACAGCGGAGCATTGCGCCTGCCTCTGTACGGGGCATGCTTCCTGCCTGAATGCCCATAGATTACTCGACAGAAGTGAAAGCTCCCTGTGCTCGCGCCGACTGTCCGAGAGGTTAGCTTATCTTGTATCCCTGCTTCCGCGCCTCTGCAAGCAGAAAGCGTGGTGCGAAATGATCAGCGAATGGGAGAAGCTGGAAACTCTGTCTAAGGATTACATCATTATCGAATTGATGCATTGGAAGACCCTTTACAGCATTCTGCGCAATGATCAAGACGATTCTTGTTCGATGCCTGAAATCGAACGTGCTGATTCCGGTTCGGAATTTGAGGATTTCAATCCCGGAGAAGTCACTTCAGATTCTTGGGCTGAAAAGATCGCATTGTATGCGATCGCTCGTTCTGAAGGGCCTGAGTTTTGGCCTTGTGATCTGAGGGGTTATGGCCTTACCGATCAACAGTCCTTCGACGTTTGCAAGCGTCTTCTTGACGATGGAAGATTGAATCTTCCTTCCGGCATCATTCTCAGGGGAATCTGAAATGAGCAAATCGGTGCCGATCGTCCTGCTGTCGGCCCTGATTCATTCAAAAAATGATGGTACCTTGGTCAGGAAAGTTATGATGAACATGAACACGACAACAAGCGAGTGGGAGAAACTGGAAGGATGTTCCAAAGACGAGCTCATCATCTAGCTTGTCAGAATGAGAAATCTATATGGCCTCATCCGTGAGGATCAGCCTTCAGACTGCGTCTATCCCGATGTAGAACCTTTGCATTCCGGTGAAGGCGATACTTATACCGAGGGACAGAATGCTCCCGAACTTTGGGCTGAAAAGATCGCATTGTATGCAATGACGCATCCCAAAGATGGAATGTTCTATTCCTGCGATCTCATGGATTATGGCCTTACTCTCGAACAAAGTTATGATGTCTGCAAGAAGCTGTCTGATGAGGGCCGTCTGAAGTTGCCATTCAACATTGAATGCGGCGATGAGTTCTAAGCCCACTCATCTTTACGATTCAGATTATTATGTGGCTGAGTGTGCTCTAAGAATATTAAAACAAGTATGGCCAACAAAAAAGGTGAAGAAATGGTCAGCGAATGGGAGAAGCTGGAAGCTCTGTCTAAGGATGAGCTGATAATCGAACTTGTGCATTGGAGAAATCTCTATGGGATTCTTCGTGTCGAACAGAGTCATGACTGTCCTTGGCCTTATGCCGTACCGTTGTCGGTTGAAACCGATGATGGGTGGCTCCATGCCGGACAGGTCACAACATACAGATGGGCCAAGTCTATCGCCCAATATGCTGCTTCGCACGTTGTCGGTGATGAATTCGATCCTATCGACCTGATGGATTATGGCCTTGATGAAATTCAGGCCATAGAAGTTTGTAATGACCTGTATGAG
>CAVHMZ010000011.1:21329-24610 GCA_963637225.1 Segatella hominis | reverse complement strand
CTCCATACCCGCTGATGGCTTCCGGCCATCTCGCATATTGGGGTATGGCGTTGTAGTATAATAATCGCTGTTTGTAATGTTTGTAATACTGTACATATCTGTAATGCCATACATACCGTATATGCAGGACTGGTCAGACTGACAGACAATGCCCGTAATGTCATCGGGAACAATGAGCCAGACAGACGCCAGTACGGACAATTGGAAAACTCGGAAACGGCTCCGCCGAAGAAAAAGACGACGGACGGAAAAGAAACGTCGGATCAGGAACGGCATGCCGAATCAGAAGATGCAGCCCTCAGAACTGGGGTTGACTGCGACTATGAAGACCTCGTAGTCATGAGCAGATTCGTCCGAAGATCCGTCGTTGAACACACCCACGAAGTCGTACTCCTCGCCGATCATCCCTTTGGAAAAGGACTCGTCTGCCGACTTGCGACCCTCGCTTTCGCCGAACATGGATTCTCCGAGTTCCTTATCGGCTCGGGTGTATAAATAACCGAACCGAGAGGCATCAAAGATGCCAAAGGCCCCGATGCCGAGCTTCCTCTCGATCGCAGCGCTACCGTTGACTGGCTTCATCCCGTTGACCGATATGCGGTCAATTTCCTTTGGCAGGTGAAGGTTGTTGCCGCACTTTTTCAATATTTCAGCGATATCGCAACGGCATCCAGATGTCGGTTCTGTTGCTGGATCTGCCCTCCAGCCCGATATTGAGCAGACCTTCTTCAAGAGAACTTCCACCCCGCATCTTGGAAAATGCCTGGGCTGCCGAGTAGCAGGGCCATGTTTATACCATCATCGACCTATCGGCGGTTCATGAAGATTGCCAGCAGAATAGCGGACATACCGATGTCGGGCATCAGGAAGATGTTCGACCTCGCCGGCCCCGGCTCCATAAACCTGGGCCTCGGAGAGCCGGACCTGGCCCCTCCGGTGGAGGCCATCAGGGGGATGGTCGATGCGGCCGAATCGGGCAAGAACAAGTACGGCCCGACCGCAGGCATCCCCGAGCTCAGGGATGCCGTCGCACAGTACTTCTCCAAGTACGGCCCCCTCGAAGGCTCCAACGTCATGATCACCCCCAGCGGGTCCACCGGGCTCCTGGAGATAACCCAGAGCATGATCGACCCCGGAGACCGGGTGCTGGTCCCCGACCCCGGATTCGTGATCTACAAGCCCCATGCGGAGCTCGCGGGAGCAGAGGCTGTCGGCTACAGGCTCACAGACGGCGGCGCCTTCCAGCCGGACATCGATGACATACAGTCCAAGATCGCCCCGAACACGTCCATGATCGTTGTCAACACCCCGTCCAACCCCACCGGGGGCGTCCTCACCGAGGAGAGCAAGAGGGCCCTCTGCGACATCGCCCGCGACAAGGGCATCACGATCCTCGCCGACGAGGTCTACAGCGAGTTCATATACGAGGGGAAGCACGTCTCCTTCACGGACAGCCTGGACTGCGCCGTCGTCGCCAGCGGCTTCTCCAAGATAATGGCCGTCACGGGATGGCGCCTCGGTTTCGTCTGCGCCGAGAAGAGCATGATGGACACCCTGGTCAAGATGCAGTACCACGTATGTGCCAGCCCCGGGATGCCGGCCATGTACGGTGTGCTCGCCGCGCTCCCTGCGATCGACCCTTACCTCGAGAACGCCCGCGCCGTTTTCAAGAAGCGCAGGGACCTCATCGTCAGCAGGATCAACAGCATCGACGGCATGTCCATCGTCCCTCCGAGAGGCGCGTTCTACGCCTTCCCGGGCTTCGACAAGGACATCTCCTCCGCCGACCTTGCCAACAGGCTCGCCAAGGCCGGGCTGATATGCACCCCTGGCTCTGCGTTCGGAGCCAACGGCGAGGGGCACCTCAGGTTCTCCTATGCCGCCGACGAGTCCAAGATCGAATCGGGAATGGATATATTGAAGAATGTCATGGAAGGACTCTGATACCATGACCGGCGAACCAGATCCGAATGCAGCGCTCTTCGGGAACGATGAGCCCGAGGAGAGCCCCGAAGAGGCCTTCATGAAAGAAACGTTCGGGAAAAACCCCAACAGGACGTCCGCACTGGCGGACATCTTCGGCGGCGAGCTCATAGCCACCGCCTGCGAGGAGTCCGAGCTTCCGGAAGAGGCCAAGAAGAGCCTGATATTCAAGATGACGGCCAACAGCGTCCTCGACGTGATAGTGGAGTGCCTCTCGCCCGAGCTGGCAGAAGAGGTCGTCGGATGCCTGGACGGGTACCTGGGCATGTGCCTGGTCAACAAGAAGAACAGCGTCGACATCATGGGAGAGCTCAGAAAGGCCGTCCTCTCCGTCAAGCAGGACGCGGGCGAGTCCGACGAAGACTTCCAGAGGAGGCTCGCCGACATGGAAGATGCCTGGTGGAGCATTTCCCAGCCCATCCTGAACGGCAGGAACCCCAACGACGCCATCGTCGAAGAGATGAAAAGGTACGGTCTGAGCGAATGAGCGACGGTTGGTGCAAGGCATCCGCCCCGGGGAAGTTCGTCATCCTGGGAGAGCATGCCGTGGTCTACGGCAGGCCCGCAGTGGTTCTGGCAGTGGACCTGAGGATGACCATCTCCGTGAGGGAATCGCGCTTCAACACCATAAACGGGGAAAGGATAGACTTCAGGAGACAGCCCCACCTGAGGTACCTGACCCGCGGCATCCGCCATGCGATAGACGTCCGCACCGAGAGCACGATCCCTGTCGGGTCCGGGCTCGGCTCGTCGGCCGCCCTCTCGGCGGCCATGGCCCTGGCCCTGGACGAGCTGGCCCGCGGATCCATGGACGAGAAGGGCCTCGTCGAGGAAGCGTACGGAGCGGAGCTCTTCGCCCAGGGCAACGGAAGCCCTATGGATGCCTCTGCCTGCGTCCACGGCGGAGGCATCGCGATCAACCTGCCTTCGGCGGGCAGCAAGCACCTTTGGACGATAGAGCGCGGCGAAAGGAAGTGGTCCGTTTCGGATGTCGATGTCCCCGACATGACGTTCGTCATCGGCAACACCGGCGTGAAAGCGCCCACCGGCCCCCTGGTGGACAAGGTCCGCAGGTTCATCAACCACAGCTCTTTCGCAGCGGACATCATCGATGACATAAAGGCAGCGACGATAGAGGGCAGCAAGGCCATTGCCGAGAACGATGTGGAGCACCTCGGCCGGCTCATGACCGAGGACCACAAGCTCCTGTCCATCTTGGGAGTCTCCAGCCCCGAGCTGAACAGGCTCGTGAACGCCACGCTGCCGTATTCTTACGGCGCCAAGCTCACCGGGGCTGG
>CAVHMZ010000011.1:0-21319 GCA_963637225.1 Segatella hominis | reverse complement strand
GGGCCGGCGGGGGCGGATGCATGATCGCCCTCACGGACAGGCCCGAGAAGGTCTGCGCGGCCATCGAGGCCCGTGGCGGGACCGCATACACGGTCAAGACCGGCGCCCCCGGCGCCATGCTCCACCCGAGCTGATAAGATGGGTTCTGCAGAACTCAACAGAGAGGTCGAGAGGCTCCGCAACTCCTGCATCGCGTGCGGGAGATGCACCAAAGTGTGCCCTTCTTTCAGGCATGGGGGCTTAGACCCCATGGAGGTCATGGTCGGCGGCTCCGTCGACATGTCCCTGTGCATATGCTGCGGAAGCTGCTCCCAGATCTGCCGCAGGTCCGATCCGCTGAGGGTCATGATGGACCTGATCGCGATCGAGAGGGGCCTGCAGCCTTCGGAGCTGTTCAGGAGCACGGGCTTCATCATGCCCCTGCCCGCCGATCCTCCGGAGCCGGCCTGGACGGGAGACGATGTGAAGGTCATGCCCGGATGCGTGGCCAAATGCAAGATCCCCTATGTCGTCTATGCCGCATCCTCTGCATTGAAATCAATGGGATTCGCCGCTTCGGAGCTCGAGGGGAGCACCTGCTGCCTACACCCGGCCCAGTTCAGGGACATGGCTGAATCCGAGAGGAGGTCCTGCCGCGTCAAGATGAGGGAGACGGCGGGGAAGAGCGACCTCATCGCATTATGCGCAGGATGCAGCAGCGAGTTCAGCGACTCCGGGATCGAGGCAGACCACATCATAAGGTTCCTGGCGAAGCATATCGACAAGCTTCCGAGGTTCGATCAGCCTCTGAGAGTGGGCATGGAGCCCGGATGCGCTGCGGCGCCGTTCGCCGGCGAGATGCGCCGGGTGCTGGAGGCCATGAACTGCATCGTCGTCAACAAGGAGTTCGGATGCTGCGGGAAGAGCACCCCTGTGGCCGCGCCCCTCATGGACGAAAGGGAAGAAGAATGCGAGGGCGCCGAATGGATCGTCGTCGGATGCCCCATGTGCCAGGTCAAGTACGATGAGAATGGCGGCATACCGTCGATGCACATCTCAGAGCTGGTCGCTATGGCTTTCGGGGATCGCAGATCCCTCGGTTATCACCGTAACAGGGCCTGAGCCTC
Organism: Segatella hominis; assembly: GCA_963637225.1. GTDB lineage: Archaea > Thermoplasmatota > Thermoplasmata > Methanomassiliicoccales > Methanomethylophilaceae > Methanoprimaticola. The sequence goes on along the minus strand of CAVHMZ010000011.1, from coordinate 20,213 downwards.
GCTTCGTGGCGCAGATGAAGAACGAGTATGGAAGATAGACCTCCTTCCCGTCGGCATCGATCTTGTAGGAATCGCGGCCATCGGTCTCCAGCGAGAGCCTCTGGACGCCCATTTCGATCAGGAGGTCCGTGTCCCATTGGGGGCGGCGCTCCCTGCTGAGCGGCAGATCGCGGGCGATGTCGCGCATTATGCGCACGTCCACCCCGCCGACATCGGTATGCTCCGAGCGCTCGGGATTCTTCCTGTCCGCTTCCTCATACTCGCGATCATAAAGGTACAGGTAATGGTTGGCATCGAAGAGCATCATCTTCCCGCCGCGCTTCAGCACGCGCATCCACTCGCGATAGGCCTTCTCAGGATCCTCGAGGTCCCAGACCAGGTTCCTTGAGATGACCACGTCGAATGACTCGTCCGGGAAATCCAGGCTCTGAGCGTCCATCCTGCGGAAATCGGCATCGATTCCGGCCGCATCGCAGTTGGCCTTGGCCTCGTCCAGCATGGCCTGGGTGTAATCCACTGCGGTGATATCGTGGCCTTCCGAGCCGAGCATCAACGGGAAGAACCCGGGGCCGGTGCCGACATCGAGTATCCTGTACTTCCTGCCAGGCTCGAGGTGATTGCTGATTATGTCCAGCCAGTGCTTCGCCTTTCCGGTCCTGATGGTGTCCATGACCGAATTGGAGTACCCTTCCGCCCTGAGCGTCCAGTAACCCCTGATGTTCTCCAGCTGACCGCTCATCGGCGCCTCTAAGTAACACGAATTTAAATATATTATTACCAATCCGCCAAGCAAGGTGAGGCCGTGAACGGGAGCTATATCGGTGCCGGGTTCGTTGTGGCTGTCATGTGCATCATGGCCACCGTCACAGGCTATGTGTTCATCCAGCTGAGCGAGAGCGACAGCGCCGATCAGGAATACATCCTCCGGGGCACCTGCACGGACTCCGACGGGAACGTTTTCCAATGCAGCGGGAAGGTCAGCGCCGTCAGGTACAGCGAATCGTCCCGCGAATCCATCGTCTCCTATGGATTCGACATCGATGGCAAGATCGGAACCAAGGCGACGCTTGCAAGGGATGCTGACGGGATGCCGGCGGGCGCTCTCCATAAGATGGCGGGCAGCTATATCGAGGACGGCATCGAGATCGTGAAGTGGGCCGATCTCTCTGAGATGTGCTGGTTCCACATAGGCCCGGACGGCACCGTGCTGAAGGTGCAGATCGCGATAGACGGGCTCCTGTACACCGCAGATATCTCCAGATGAGACAACTATCCTCGTTCCAGACGAGCATCTGGCATGTCTTTGGAACAACGCGGATGTCGGAGTCACAGCACCCCATAGTCCTTGAAGAAGTCGTCTATGTCCACAAGGCCCCTGTAATCATAGGACGCGAACTTCGTGAAGTACTCCTCGAAGAGCTCCGTGTAATCCAATCCGGTGTCCAGGCCCGGATACAAAACGTTCTGGTAGAAGGCCATCTCCACGACGTACAGCGGGCTGTTCCCGGCCTCTCTCGCCATCCCGAGGTAGTGGATCTCGACCCCCGAGTCCTTCAGCATCTCCGCGTCCGCCCTGACGCACTCGTCCAAGTCCCTCTGGTGCCTCATGCCGTCGTGCTCGTTGTCGACATAGAACAGCGTGTTCCCGCGAACCTCCTGGCGGATCACCGACAGGATCTGCTCGGCTGTGAGGCTGTTGTAGTTCTTCGACAGCACAGGATTGCTCTGGCCGACCGCATGAACGCCTGCCCATTCGGCATGGATGTTGTTGGTGTTGTCCTTTCCCGTGATGCTGTAGGTCCCCTGAGAGTATGACGGGGACGTGCGGGCCATCATGAGTGGCAGCTTCTCGTCCTCCGACAGCTTCGCAGCCGCCGAAGAAATCTTGGCGATGATTCCGTCGTGCCACTCCAGATACCCATATGTCTTGTCCAGATCCCCCTGGAGGAGGTATCCGAGCATCAGGACCGAACGGTCGATGTGCTCGTTGGGATATCCGACAGAGCTGTTGTCCGAGGTGGAGACCATCATAACGTCGATCCCCGCCGGGTTCAGCCTGCTCTTGGACAGCTTGTCGGCGTTGACATCCGGGTATCCGGGGATGTACACGTCGATCCCGGCGTTCATCATCGCCTCGTAATCGGGAGTCTCCGTCTCGCCGAAGGATCCGGCCTCGGAGAAGGCGGGATTCATCCCGGACCAGTACGACTTGATGGTGGAATCGACCATCGCGACCTTGCCGCAGAGGCCTGCCACATCTGCCACATAGGCTCCGCTGCAGTAGCCTATCGCTATTGTGCTCACCGGCCAGGACACCTTGGAGTTCATGTAGTAGTTGTCGATGTAGTAGACATCGACCTCCTCGGATGCCAATATCCTTTCCAGATACTCCATGTCGGCCTCGTCCACCTTGCCGTCGCCGTTGGCATCCGCCAGAGTGGTGGGCTCATTGGCGCCGTCCAGGATCCCGCGTATGTAATCGATGTCGAACGCATCGATGCGATCGTCCTCGTCGGCGTTGCCGTAGACCCACAGTCTTGATGAGCTGTCCGGGAAATCGGATTCCGCAACGGCCTTCCCCACGATTGAACCGGGACCGGAAGCGGCGATGTCATCGCCTCTCGGCAACAGCAGGAACGCCGCGGACGCTATGAGGACGGCGGCGATGATCGCTGCTGCGACCGCCTTACTGTCAGGCCTGCGGCGGGGGCGCCTCGGCCCCTCTCCCGGTTCCGATGCCTTCTCGGCCTTCCCGATCCTCATCGGCCTGTCGTCGGCCTTCTCCGGCTTCGAAGGGAGCATCGCGACGTGCTTCACGCCGCCGATATCCATGACCTCGGCATCCACATTGTATACTCTGCGGATGTTCTCTGCGGTCATGACCTCGTCCACGGTCCCGTCGGCGAAGATCCTGCCCTTGCTCATCAGAATGACCCTGTCGGCATAGGCGGCTGTTATGTTCAGGTCATGGCAGACCATCAGGACGATGACCCCGTTCTCCTTCGCATACGCCCTCAGGAGGCCCATGACCTCCATCTGATAGCGGACATCGAGGTTCGATGTGGGCTCGTCCAATATCAGGACCTTGGATTCCTGGACCATCCCCCGGGCGATCATCACCCTCTGGAGCTGACCTTGGCTCAGCTCGCGCAGGTCGCAGCCGGACATCTCCTCCAGGGACATCGCCCTGAGAGCGGACTCGGCCGCATCCAGGTCGTCCGCGGCTGTGATCCATCCGGCATGCGGATGGCGTCCCATCAGGACAGCTTCCGCCACGGTCATCGAGAACACATTGGCGACCGTGTTGGGGACATAGGCCATCTCGCAGGCGGCCTCTTGGAGGCTCATGCCGGAGACGTCCCTCCCATCCAGCAGGATCCTGCCGGACACTGGCTTAAGGAGCTTGTTGATGCACTTCACCAGAGTGGTCTTCCCCACCCCGTTGGGCCCCAGCAGGCAGACCAGCTCGGGCTTGTCGATGACCAGCGAGATGTCGTCCAGGACCTTCCCTCCCCCGTAACCGAATGACAGGTGCTCGATCTCGATCGATGTCAGGACCACACCTCCTTGCTGCTGCGCAGTATGAGGTACATGAACAGCGGACCCCCGATGCATGCGGTTATCACCCCTACCGGCAGGATCGTCGGCGCGGCGATGGTCCTTGCGGCTATGTCTGAGATCAGGAGGAGCACCGAACCGAATATCCCGGCGGCCGGGATCAGGTACCTGTTGTCTGCCCCTATGACGAGCCTTGCTATGTGCGGGGACACGAGCCCCACAAACCCGATGACTCCTGTGAAACTGACCACGGCTGCGGCCACCAGCGTGATGACCAGCAGCAGGATGATCCTCTGGCGGTCCACATCGACGCCTAGGGTCTTGGCGCTGTCGTCTCCGGTCCCCATCACGTTCAGCCTGTTGGCCATGCACTGGACATACAGAGAGCCTGCGACGGTCACGATCAGGACCAGCCCAAGGTCGCCCATGCCAATGGAGTCCAGCGTTCCGACGGTCCACTTGTACACCGTGGCCAGGTCCTCCGGGTCGGCGACAAGCATGAACAGCTGCGTCATGGCATTGAAGATGTACATCAGCGAGATCCCGCAGAGGATCATCATGGTGGGCGTGGCGCGCCTGAACCTGCTCAGGAACAGTATGACCATTGCAGGGATGACAGCGAACACGAATGCGTTGAGGATCACCCCTCCTCCGGAGACGAGCTCCACGCCGAGGATTATCGCCAGCGCGGCTCCGAAGCCCGCGCCGGAGGATATCCCCATGGTGTATGGATCGGCCAGCGGGTTCCTCATCATGCTCTGCATGACCGCCCCGCAGATGGCGAGCGCGAATCCGCAGACGATCGCCCCCAGGATGCGTGGCAGCCTCAGGTCGAGGACGATGTGCGCCACAGTCTGGTCCGGCTGAGGATGGCCGATGATGGCGTTCCATATCGTCGCGTAGACCTCGGAGGGGCTGATGGGATACGAGCCTAGCACCGCGGAATAAGTGGCAAGGGCTATGCAGAGCGCCAGGCAGATCAGGATGAACAGCACCTTCTTCCTGACAGCGCCCAGGTAAGCCGTTCTGAACCCAGCGGGCTCCCTGGCATCTGCTGTCCCCCTCATGGATGGCGGATGCTTCGAGCCTATATTAGTGTTACGAATTTTTAATTAGTATGTCATCAATCCCTCGGCGATGAATCCTCTCCAGAACCACTGGGACGTCCGCTCCGCAGAGTACAACGACTTCGTCGTCAAAGGATACTCGGATCTGAGGGAGCGCCGCGCTTGGCAGGACCACTACGCCTCCATCCTCGGTAACGGCAAGCTGAAGATCCTGGATGTGGGCTGCGGGCCCGGGATCGTCTCCATGCAGCTGGCGGATCTGGGGCACGACGTCACATCGGTGGACTTCTCCGAGATGATGCTGGGGTTCGCCAGGAAGAACGCCGCAGACAACGGCCTGAGCATTGACTTCCGCCACGGGGACGCGATGTCCCTGGATTTCGACGACTGCTCCTTCGACGCGGTTGTCAGCGGGTACATGCTCTGGACCGTGCCCGATCCGGAGAAGGTGCTGTCGGAATGGAGCAGGGTGCTGAAGCCGGGGCACGTGCTGGCCTATACCGACGGAGACTGGTTCCATGACGAGCTGTCCACCCCCTTCAGGAACAGGGTCTCGGAGCATTTCGTCCGCAGGGACCGCAAAGCGCTGGAGAGGTGCGAGAGCCAGGATTCCTCGCTAGACTGCTTGTGGTCCGCCGAGGCGATCCGCCCCCGGGACGACATCAGGATGCTGGAGGATGCGGGATTCGAGGATATCCGCGTGATCGAGAACGTCCAGAAGAAGGTCCTCCGCGGGAAAAGGTACCTGGCATACGGCTTCACCAACAACCATTTCACGATGACGGCAACGAAGCCTTCCCGGCGACCGGATGCCTATGGAATCAAGCCAATCCGGAATCGAATCGCGCCAAATCGTCTTCTAATCACGCCAAGAATCAAGACAATCACGCCAAACAGTTGTCTCGATTCCCTCAGACGATCACAGTCCAGATGCTCCTGCGGTTGTTGCCCTCGCGCCTGAGCGATCCGGACTCGATCAGCTCTTTGATCACTCTGCTGACAGTACGGGTGCTCAGCCCCACTTCGGAGGAGATCTCCTTGATCGTGGCGTTGCGATGCTCCGACACGTATCTAAGGACCTGCGCGCCCGCATCACCAGGCCTTGCTCCTGCAGGCGCGAGCGTTATGGCAGTGACCGTCCTGAGAGGATCCGGCTCCTCGGACATCGATGCGTCGAGGAGCGCACCGTCGCCGACCGCTCTGAATATCGACCGAACTCCAGATCCCATCTGCTCCACGAGCCCGATCCCGAGCATCATCCGCATCATCGTGCGGTTCCTCGGATCGCTGATGCCGCCTTCCTTGGCTTTCGACAATGGTATGCGCATGCCTCCTGGATTGGAGAAGACCACCTTCCGTCCGTCATAGACCACCGTGGTGCCCCCGCTTCCACGGTAATCTGCATGGAGGAGCGTGTTCAGCAGCGCCTCTCTGATAGCAGTCAGAGCCTCGGAATCGCTTCTGCGCACCATTCCTTCAAGCTCGAACGGCACTCCGATCTTCATCGCAAGCCTGGATGAGACCTCGCATAAGAACCTGAACACGTTGAGCTCAGAGCCGATATCGTCGGAGTTCAGACGATACGTGTACCTGTCGCCGCCGACCTCTTCCCGATAGTCGAGACGGAATTCAGGGAACTCGCGCAGGATGCAGGGCACCTTTCCGAACATCAGCAGCCCCGCCCGGGTAGGATGCAGCTTGCCATCCTTCTTCGACGCCGCGCCGAGCATCAGAAGCAGCTCCTCCGATGATTGCTCAGTCCATCCATTTAGATGGTTGCTGCTGCGAAGCAACGAGATATACTTCTTGATGTCGTCCTTGATGAAGCAGTCGCATCCGTCGATCTCCGGTAAAGGCAAGTTGTCCTGATCGTCATTGTAAGCATCGCGCAGCATCGAACGGACCTCATCCTTCCTACAGGTATAGTCGCCTTCGTGATTGCGCTTGAACGTGTACAAGTCCATATTGCCATTGAGATAAACAGGCTTGTCCTCACGACGGGCAGGTGGAACTGTGATTACTATCACATTCTTCCCATCGACCTCTTCTACGCGGATATCGTCATTACGGAGGAGATTGACGTTAACTTTAGCCGGATTGTTGAGCGTATCCCAAATACGCTTCATATAAGCTTCTGGAGAATGAATTCCCGTGACCTCTAAGCTTCCATCTGACTGATTCTCAGACACGCCCAATATTATCGTTCCACCAGAAGTGTTTGCAAAAGCAGAATATGTATCCCATATGTCGCTGGGAACCTTGGATGATGCAGACTTGTACTCGACGTTCAAGCCCTCCTTACCATGGCGATCCAAAAACTCTGCTTCGCTCGTCATCGGTTCAAAAACAATATCATCGTATTTCTATTCATGCCTAATTACGATTTAATTAAGACATTATTTATCATAATCAAGCCAAATACATATATAATCACGCCAATTATCAAGACAATCACGCCAAATAGTTGTCTCGATTCCCTCATAGGATCAAAATCCAGAGGCTCCAGCAAGTACCTTAAGCTATTGAATCCAGCCTCAGTCCCCTCATGGAATGTCAATAGTGATAATGACCGTCGGGGTCGCGATTGGTATGAATGCCGGTACGCCGATATTCGATGCGGATCGAATAGATTCTGAACATCCCTGCCGGAACGGCTCCAACTAGCCTAAAGCTGTGAAGTCCAGGCTTGTGCGGACCTATCGCCTCCGACGGAAATCCTACGAGCCGTTCCGGATTTCAAATCATCGGTGTTTCCGCGCTAAAATATGACTACAGCGCAAAAGGATGCGTCCGCGGAGGCCTGTGACAGGTATTGCAAGCCCGCCTCCCAGAAGACAGGAGGCGGGCTGAAGAGGGGCGGCGCCCCGTTTATCTCAGATCAGGTCCTCGAAGCCTTCGACGACCTTGGGAAACTTCTCTTTGACGACTTTCAGAAGGTTGTATACGTTGACCTCTCCGATGTCGGAGTCCTTGATCAGCTTGATCAGCTCGTCGATGGTCTCGTCGTCCAGGGAAGCGAGCTTCTCCTTGGCCATCCAGTTCCTGAAGAGCTTGTCCTCCATCCTGTCGCGCCACATCTTCTCGTAGGGCATGAGGGCCTTCTTGGAGAAGTCTCCCGTCTTGCCGCACTCTGCCAGGACCTTTCCGGCGTACATGCCGGTCCTGCAGGCGTGGCAGATCCCTCCCCCGGTGATGGGGTCGATGATCCTCGCCGCATCTCCGACCAGGACGATGTTGTCGTCCACGGCGCAGTCGAGCCCGGGGCACGTGGACACGAACCCGCCCATGACCTCCAGGCACTGGCCCTTGCTCAGGCGGGGATCCTCGGCGATGAACTTGTCAAGGTAGTACTTGGCATCGGCCTTGCCCTCGCAGAGCCTCCCCATGACGCCTATGCCGACGTTGGCGACGCCGTTGCCCTTGGGGAAGATCCACACGTATCCTCCGGGAGCCACGGACCCGATGACGAACTCGCAGTAGTCGGGGACGCAGTCGATGTTGCACATCCTGTACTGGATGCAGGAATCGATGTCGTTCAGCTTGAGGTTGGTGTCGATGCCGGCCCAGCGTCCGACCTGGCTCTCGTATCCGTCGGCGGCCACGACGCACTTGGCGCGGATCTCGATCTCCTCGCCCATGCTCCTCGCCTTTATCCCGACGATCTTGCCGCCCTCGCGGATCACCCCGGTGCAGGAGGTGCGCAGCATGATCTGCGCTCCGGCCTCGGCCGCATCCCTGGCGAGGGCCTTGTCGAACAGGTGCCTCTCCAGCACATACCCCACTTCGGACCCGGCCTTGGACTCGTCCAGCTGGAAGGTTGTGCCCTTGGGGGACTTGATGATCGCTCCCTTCATGTCGGCGCGTATCCAGGTCGGGTCTGGCTTCACGCCGACCTCCTCGAGCCATTTCTTGGAGACCCCCTCGGCGCACCTGAGGGGCGCTCCGATCTCGGCCTTCTTCTCTATGAGGATGGTCTTCAGGCCTCCCTGGGCGCAGAACTTGGCCGCCATGCTTCCGCCGGGGCCTGCCCCGACGACGACTATGTCACACTCGTAGGTCTTCATGGGATCACTCCATCGAAAGGGCCGCCACAGGGCAGAGCTTGACGCATCTGCCGCATTTGACGCAGTCCTGGTTGAACTCGAGGACGAAATCGTTCAGGAATATGGCGTTCTTGGGACAGGATCCCACGCATCCTCCGCAGTGGAGGCATTTGTTGACGTCTACCTTCATCTCAATCACTCCGAAACAGGTTCATTCCTCATCCTTGGGGACGATGAGGGCGGCCGCCAGCTCCTTGGCCTCGGCGGCATGGGTCTTCTTCCACTCCTCCAGCGGGGCGGAGAACTTCTGCTCGATCTCCTTCCTGTACTCCGGCCCGGAGTTGTAGGCGCAGAAGGGATAGATGCGCAGGTCGGGAGTGATGTAATGGACCCCGCAGCGCCTGACCCTCTCGATGTCGTAGTTGTAGCTGTCCTGGAAATGCATCCCGGCGACGAGCATCATCTTCCACGAGAACGCGGCCAGGGTGTCCTTGGACTTGTCGGACATGACATCCTTGATCAGCGAGACGAACTTGCCCTTGGTGAGCCCCTCGGGCATCTTGCTCTCGTCCACGCAGCTGTTCAGGAGCTTGACCAGCTTGGCGACGTAGAGCTTCTTGAACCTGGAGCTCTCGGCCTTGTCGGCGATCTCGTTGAGGCCGGCAGAGAACCTGGTGACATCCACGAACCTGGGGAAGGGCACGACGTTGCCCTTGTCGTCCTGGAACAGGTAGGTGGCGATTCCGCAGTGGGGATGGGTCGTGAAAGTGACCTTGTTCTGCCCGAGGATGATGGACGCGAACTTGGAGATGGGCGCGACCACGGGCACGGGATACCAGTCGTCCTTGCTGGCGTATCCGGTCTGCTCATCGACGCACCTGACCAGGTCGGGGAGGGTGAACCTTCCGGACTCGACCTCCTCGTGGGTGACCCTTCCGGTGAACGCGATGGGCTGGAAGTTGACTCCTCTGACGATGTCGGCGTTCTCGAAGGCGAACTTCACGATGTCTCCGACGATGTCGTCGTTCATCCCCTTGCCCACGACGGGCACGAGGACGACGGACGGGGACTTGAGGCCCTCGGCCTTCAGCTTCCTGCAGTTCTCCAGGACGCCGAGCTTGATGGCCATCATCTTCCTTCCCCTGGACCTCATGTAGATCTCGTCCGTGAGGCCGTCGAACTGCAGGTAGATGGTGTTCAGGCCCGCCAGCTTGGCGGCCTTGAGGAACTCGTAGTCCTTGGCGAACTTGATCCCGTTGGAAGCGACCTGGACCTGGGCGAATCCCAGATCCTTGGCATCTTTGACGACGTCGATGAACCTGGGGTACACGGTGGGCTCGCCTCCGGCGAACTGGACGGCCGTGCATTTGATGGGCTTCTCGGACCTCAGGGCCACGAGCATGTCGTGGACCTCGTCGTAACTGGGCTCGTAGACGTATCCCGCATCGTTCGCGTTGGCGAAGCATATGGGGCAGTTCATGTTGCACCTGTTCGTGAGGTCGAGGTTGGCAAGGGCCGTGCATGAGAGCATATCGACCCTCTGGCCGTCGATCATTATGTGGACGGTGTCGTCGGGATCGTCCCCGATGGTGCGGTCCATAGCGTTATGGAGCCCGACTCCGTCGTAAGCGTACTTTTCGGCCTTCAGGTAAAGGTCGACATCCGACCAGTAGACGTCCGAGAACTTGCCGTGCTCGGGGCAGGTCTTCTCCATGTAGACCTTGCCGTCCTTGGCGAATATGTCGGCCTCAAGGATCTTCCCGCACTCGGGGCAGATCGATTGGGTCTTCTTCGGAAGCCCTTTCTTGATGGCATAGTTTGTCGCTGTAATCGTCATGGTACTGGGCTTGCAAAGTTCTCCAGGTATAAAAAATGGCATAAGAGAACAGCACTTCTGGATGAGCCGTTACAGGCGCATGTCCAGCATTCAGGAGAAATCGGTGCGGAGGTTCGTCTGGAACCTGTGCACCTCTCCGGGTATGTTGGTGGGGTACTTCCCGTTGACGCAGGCGAGGCATAGGTCGTTCTCTTTGAAGCCTATGGCCTCGACCAGGCCCTGGATGCTTATGTACCCCAGGCTGTCTGCTCCGATGATGTCCCTGATCTCGTCCACGGTGTGATGGTTCGCGATGAACTGGTCCCTGGACTTCATGTCCACGCCGTAGTAGCACGGGGCGATGATCGGAGGGCTCCCGATGCGGACGTGCACTTCCTTGGCCCCTGCATTGCGGAGCATGGCGACCAGCTTCTTCAGTGTGGTCCCCCTGACGATGCTGTCGTCGACGATCATGATGCGCTTGCCGCCGACCGTGCTCCTGATCGGGTTCATCTTCATGGACACGGCCCACTCTCTCTGCTTCTGGTCGGGCATGATGAATGTCCTCTCGACGAACCTGTTCTTCATGAAGCCCTCTTCGTAGGGGATGCCTGTGGCGCAGGAGTATCCGATGGCGTGCGCGCGCCCCGAGTCGGGGACGGGCATGACCAGGTCCACGTCGGCGGGGCACTCCCTTGCGAGGATCTCCCCGATCTTCCTGCGGACATCGTAGACCTCCCGGCCGTCGATGACGGAGTCGGGCCTCGCGAAGTACACCCACTCGAACATGCAGAGCGCCTTCGGGTGCTCGGCCGGCGGAGGGTAGATCTTGAACGTGTCCTTGGTGACCTCGCAGATCTCCCCGGGCTCGATGTCGCGGATGAGCTCTCCGTGGAGCGTGTCTATGGCGGCGCTCTCGGAGACCGCGATGTACCCGCCGTCGATCTTCCCGAGGCACAGGGGCCTGAACCCGTACATGTCGCGGATCGCGAAGAGACGGTCATTGATCAGGATAGTGAGAGAATAGGCGCCGTCGAGCTCTCCCATGGCGGCTCTGATGGCCTTCACGGGGTCGTTGTACATGGTCATGTACTTCCCGAGGAGCTTAGTGACGAGCTCGCTGTCGGAGTCGGTGAGGAAGGTCCAGCCCTCCTTCATGTACTTCTCCTTCAGCTGAGCGAAATTGGTTATGTCGCCGTTATGGGCGACGGCCACCGTGCCGAAATTTGTCATCACGGTGAGAGGCTGGGCGTTCTGCACGCTCTTAGAGCCCGTAGTGGAGTATCTGACGTGCCCCACGCCCACGTGGCCCAGGAGGGCTTGCAGCTCATCCTTCGGAATGGCGATGTTGACAAGGCCGTTGCCTTTGATGGTCTCGATCGTCTCCCCGTTGAAAACAGAGATGCCCGCGCTCTCCTGGCCGCGGTGCTGGATGATCATGAGGGCCGTGTACAGAGCAGAGGCTACGTCGAAATCACCGCTGATCCCGACGACTCCGCAGCTGTGCTCTGGTCCGGCCATGCAATCGCCTTAGTCGCGGATCTTGGCCCAGTTGTAAGACCTGATGGTGGCGGTCTTGCCGTATCCGCAGGAGGCGCAAACACCCTTCCTGACGTGATAGGCGCGCTTGCCGCACCTGCGGCAGGGTATGTGTGTCTTGTATTTGTTGTGCCTTCCCTGTGCGGGTGTTCCCTTTCCCATGATCAATCACTCCTCTTGTGTGAAATGTAATCCCGTTCCGTGACGGGCCCGCGGCCGCATCCAGATGGCCCGAAGCCATACGATGCTGACCACGTCTACCCTTGGACGATAAGGCATTCTATATATGAACCTTGCTAAAAGGGCCTTCCGGGGCCCTCAGACGAACGCCCCTATGGTCGGAGCGTCCAGACGGTCCATATCGTAGAATATTATCGCCTCGCGGACGCCCTCGGCCCCGCGCCCGGTGCCCATGAAATGGTCGAGCATCGACATCCTCCAGAGCAGGTCCATGACGGTCACAGACAGGCACCCGTAGTAGGCGTTGGACATGTCGTCCTCGTAGCCGTTCTCGTCCATCAGCGCGAACACGCTCCCCATGAAGCTGTCGCGGCCGTTCAGAGTGCCCACGTATTCCGAAAGCACCTTCATGCCCTGCAGGTCGGGGGCCTTCAGCCTTATGTCCCTCGGATCGGCCTCCCCTTTGAAATGCAGGTCGCCGGCATCGTCCATGACGTTCCATGTTATCTTGTCGGCCCCGGCCATGAACATGTTCCAGTTCCAGTCCCTGTCGCAGTAGACAGGCACGCTCATCGGGTCCTGGGAGGACATCGAGTCCAACGCCGATTCCATCCCCGCCTCCTCCAGCGAGGGCATGTCCAGATCCCTCTCGGGCTGGATTCCCGCAAGGGACATGACGGGCTCGATCTGGGCAAGATCCATGATCCTGCTGAGATACGCCAGGTCGGTGAACATCGACAGGTTCTCGGACACGGACATCCTCAGCCCCGACGGGTCGGCCATGACGCCGGCCTCCCTGCAGTTGGAGTAGAACTCCCTGTAGACAGCGGACGACTCCTCCATGGCGGCGCGGATCCTGGAATCTGCGGACGAGACGAGGGCCTTTGCCTCTGCCAGCGCGTCTGCGCCCTGCCCGGTCCAGGCTCCCCTGCACGACAGGTCCAGCTCGACCTTGAGACGGTCGCTCGCATAGAGATGGTAAGGGAACTGCCTGCAGTATGCGGTCCTGTGGTCGTACACGGCGCATCTCCTGCCGTTCAGGAAGACGCATGACCCGCATCCTTTCTTCATCGCCAATGCGAAATGGGAGTCGGAACCCCTGGTCTTCACCAGCGCCTCCGGATGGCTGCTGCGGAAGAACGCGCGCTCCTCCGGGATCACCTCCGGCTGGCAGAGGCAGCACATCCCACACCCGCTGGGGCATTCCACCTTCCTTCCGGAAACCTCTGAATAATCGACTTCGTAATCGGCCACAGACATCACTCCCGATGGGCTCTCCGCAGAACTCCCCATCCTGCACCTGGACCTCGCCCCTCACCATAACTGTTTCGGGGAAGACCGCCCTGCATCCGCCGTAAGGGGAGTGGCCGCACTTGCTGTGCAGCGCCCTCGCATCGATCTGGGATGCCTTCCTCATGTCGTATATCTGGAGATCGGCATCGAGCCCCTCGGCGATCCTGCCCTTACGCAGGGAGAACAGCCTGCCGGCGCGCTCTGCGCCCATGGACACCGCCAGCTGCATCGAAACCTCTCCGGAGCGGACCATCTCCATGGCCATGGGCATGGTGGTCTCCACGCCCGGGATTCCGGAAGGGGCAGCATCGAACTCCTGCTCCTTCTCCTCGACGGTGTGCGGGGCATGGTCGGAGCCGAACATGTCTATGGCTCCGTCCAAGAACCTGGAGTAGAGCATCTTGCGGTTATCCGGGTCGCGGACCGGCGGGTTGACCTTGTACCTTGCATCTGTGTGGCGATCCACGTCGAAAGACAGATGGTGCATGGTGACCTCTGTGGAGAACCCGGCGGACTTCGCCAGGTCCAGGCCCTCCGGAGTCGTGATATGGCAGATGTTGATGCTCCTGCCCTTGAAACCAGATGCCAGCCTCCTTATCGCGCTGAGCTCTGCCTCCGCGGGACGGTTGCGGAGGTGGTCGCGGGTGCAGTTCTCAGCCTCATGCAGTATGAGGTGGTCGTCCTCGGCATGGACGCTGACCCTCTTGCCCGTGGAAAGGGCGTTCGCAACGGCCGGCACGAGCTCGTCGTCCTCGTCCAGGAGGATGTTGCCTGTGGTGGAGCCCATGAAGAGCTTGAAGCCGGGGACGAGAGGGGCCAGCGAAGCCGCGTTGATGTTCTCTGTCACAGCCGCGAAGAGCCCGTAGTCCACGTTCGCCCTGCCCCTGACAGAGGCCTTCTTGTCCATCAGGGACCGCAGGTCGGTGACCGGGGGCTTGGTGTTCGGCATGTCCAGGACGCAGGTCACCCCTGCATGGACGGCGGCCAGCGTCCCGGTGCCGAACGTCTCTTTGCGGGTCATCCCCGGATCGCGGAAGTGCACATGGGGGTCTATGAACCCGGGAAGCATGATCTGGCTGGTGCCCAGCTCTATGCGCTCGTCCCCGCCCCTGACCAGCTGTCCGACGGTCACGATCCTGCCGTCGGCTATCCCGACCTCGCGGTACTTCAGCTCGCCGTCGACGAAAGCCCGTCCTGCGATCACTTTCTCTATGTGCATCGTGAAACCTCTGAAATGTCCCCGTGGGGGCGCTCCTCGCGGAATATGCGGCCCCGGAAACGCGATATCCTCGCCGCCGGGTTCATCCATGCATCCTGCGGCAGCCCGGCCTTCCATGACAGGTTCTCCAAGAAGCCAGCGGCATCCCACCCGAACTCCCCCGGGACCTGGGGGAGGAGCAGACCCCTGTGCCCCATGAGCTCCAGGATCAGGCCGTCCCGGCCCACCGCAATGGAATCCCTGATCTCGTCCGGAGACCCATGGACAGCGGTCGGCGGGGTGAGCACGGTGACCTCGAAAGTCACCGAATCCAGCTCCTCCGCCCTCATGGCGGGGAACCTGGGGTCGTGGCATGCGCCCCTGGCAGACCGCGCGATCGCCTCTCCGAGAGGAAACACGGGCATGGGATATCCTATGCACCCCCTCAGGGCATGCCCCGGGAACGTGTTCAGGGTGACGAACGCCCCGGACGGCTCCGAGAACGCCCCTGCGCGCGGGGCATCGACGCTCCTTCCGAGGACCTCGGCCTCCGCCGCGGCCCTGGCAAAGCGGACCGCCTCTGTCCCTTCGGAAGGGTTCATTCCTCCACGTCTTCCGAATCGCCGGAGCCGATCTCGACCTTCTGAACCTTCTTGGCCCCGCAGGACTCGTTGGACCTGCAGGCGGTGGCCCTGAACTCCTTCTGGGTCGCCTCGGCCGAATCCTTCACGAAATCAGGTATGGGGGCTCTCTGCATCATGGCGGACACGCCCATCATGAACTCCATGCCCATGGCGATGAAATGCCTCTGGACCTCGGGGTCGGTGAACATGCTGTATGCGGACTTGATGAACTCCCCGGTATGGGCCTTTGCCATCTCCGCAGAGTCCTGAGCCGCCGAAACGGCGGTCTTGGCGGTCCCCCTGGCCACTGCCGCGGCCTCTGTGAACCCCTCTTTCTGGAGTTCCATGATGCTCTCGATCAGCTCCTTGTTCTTGGAAACGAACTCGTGCAGCTCCTGCTCCGTAGCCATCTCAATCCCTCTTGAACCTGATAATGAGTTTATTGTCCTTGAAATCTGCTCCAGACAGCTCCGCATCCCTGAGCACATCGGGCAGCAGGATGTTCCTCTTCTGGCTGCCCACGTGAACCATCAGCGTGGACGCGTCGATTCTGTAGAGCTCCACGTCCTTGCTCTCGACGAAGGGCATATGGAGTATCAGACGGTATCTTCCGTCGGCGCCCTCGAAGGCCATGGGGCTGTGCGCGGAGTACACCCTGATGGGATCCTCCGAGCCGTAGATCATGTCCGCCATGGTGTCCAGCTTCTCCAGGCCCCTCAGCTCCGTGGCCATCATCGCGCATGTCTTGATCTCCATGGGGTCGAAGGCATGATGGATGAGCTCCATGTTCGCCTCCTGCTCCTTCAGCTTGTCCTTGAAGAACCCGCCTTCGCCCACATCTTCCGGCAGGACCCTGTTGACGACGAGGGCCTCCACGTTCTTGTTGTACAGGCACAGGTAGGTGTAGGCGCGCATGGTCTCCTTTATGACCATCTGCTCGGGGTTCAGGACGAGCCTAACTGTGGTCTGCTGGGGGTCCTCGAGGACCGCCCTCACACGCTCCATGTTGTCCTTGATGTCCGATATGCTTTCCATGACCTCCTTGGACGGCAGAGGCATCTCCATGATCTTCCCGACGGTGACGCGGGCGATGCCCAGGAGCTTCTTGACCATGGAGAAAGCGCGGTCGAGGTACCAGTTGGTGACATCCGGGAAGCTCAGGAGCCTGAGCGTCTCCCCGGTCGGGGCGGTGTCCATGACGATGACGTCGTACTTCCCCTCGTCGTTGAACTGGTTGACATAAAACAGCGCGGAGATCATCTCCATGCCGGGCATGATGGCCATCTCCTCGGCGGAGATCTCGCCCATACCCTGAGAGAGCATGAACGCGGATATGTACTGCTGGATGTCCGCCCATTTGGTCTTCATCTCGTAGATTATGTCTATCTCCAGGACATCCAGGTTCTCGGCAACGTGCGTGATCTCGGGCCCGAACGTCATGTCCAGGGAATCGCCGAGCGAATGCGCCGAGTCTGTGCTCATCAGAATCGTCCGGTATCCGAGCTTGGAAAGTCTGTACGCAGTGGCGGCAGAGGTGGATGTCTTCCCGACCCCGCCCTTGCCGGTGTAGATGATGAGCCTCATGCCAGAGCGATGGAACGGCTCAGTATTTGGTACTATGCAGGCGTCCTTCGAACAATGCTGGATGCCCTGTCGGGAAATCGTGCAAGAAAAGATATGGTGCCGGGAAAGGGGTTCGAACCCTTGACCTTCGGATTTCCCTGGAAGAGGCCATTAACGACCAATGAACCCTATGAGTCCGACGCTCCACCAGGCTGAGCCACCCCGGCCTTGACCAGTGGATTGGCTTCTGGTTTATAATGATTGTGACAGAGCCCGGCCCTGCAGTCAGGCGCTGGATAAGATGTGCGAGAACGAGGTAAAGGCGGAAGGGCCCGAAGGCCCTCCCTGATCACTCCTCTGCGGGAGCTTCTTCTGCAGGGGCCTCCTCAGCGGCTTCCTCGGCGGGAGCCTCTTCTGCAGGGGCCTCTTCGGCACGCTGGACCTCTGCGGGAGGGAGGATGGACTCGGGCTCGCCCTCTCCGGCGGCCAGAACCTCGGACTTGCGGATCTCGATCCTCTTGATGGGGATGATGATGCGGCATGCCCTGGCGAGCTCCTTGGCAAGGTCTCCGGAAACGATGTTCTTGACGATCTCGGAAAGGGTCCTCTCCTGTCCGATGGCGGTGAGGGTCTCTCCAATGACCCTCCTCATGGCATCCTCCTGGGAGGACTGGATGCGCCTGTCCGCGATGGACATGGTCTTGATCCTGTACGTGAATCCGTCCTTGGTGACGACATCGACGACGTGGTCGGTCTTGGTCTTTCTCCTGCGGGTCAGCCTCCTGACGTAGTCGGAGGTGAGGTCGTGGCCGATGAACGCGGTCTTGGCGTCGTGGCCCTCGACGGAGGTGACCTTGAACCTGAGCTTGATGTGCATCTTGGAGAAATCTCCGGTCAGGTCCTGGACGGTGACCTCTGCAGTACGTCCGATGACGTAAGCGGGGTCTGCGGAGGGGGTCTCTCCGATCTCGGCCTCGTTGAACATGCGAGGTGCGTGAACGGAGTACCACTCCTTTGCTTTCCACTTGTCCTTCACTTTGCGGCCTGCTGCGGCCTTGGGCTTCTTTGCGGGTGCCATGATGACTACTCCTACTGGAGGCTGGGATTGGGTGATTGTATTAAAAACTATTTCAATGGCAAAATAATTGAACACGCTCAAAACAAACGGCAGCCAGATGTTTCTGGTTTATCATAAATGGGATAAATTTATCCTCTAAAAAATGATACCGCTTATATTTTAAATTCACCTGATAAAGATTAGAGCTGACCGCAACGCGATCGGGGCCGGAAGGCCAGCGATGCACAGGCGGATCCTCTGCGTCGGCCACCTTATGCTGTCTGGATCGGCGCATTCCGGCATGCATACGGCCCTCGGGGCAAGCCCGGAGATGCTGAAAGCCGACCGCGAGACGCTTGGATTCCTGTTCGAGTCCCTGTGCTTGCACGACCTGATGGCCTATGCCGAAGCTCGCGGCTGGAGGCTGTTCCATTACCATGACGGCTACGGCAACGAAGCGGATGCCATAGTGGAGGCATCGGACGGCAGGTGGGGGGCGTTCGAAGTGAAGCTCGGCGCCAAAGACGTGGACAGGGGAGCCGAGAGCCTCCTGAAGCTGAACAGAATCTTCGCAGAAGACGGGCTGGAGCCCGCAAGCGTCCTGTGCGTCATATGCGGCTCCGCCGAATACGCTTACGCCCGCCCCGACGGAGTCGTCGTCTTACCGATCACAGCCCTGAAAGAGTGACGGTTTCAAACTCATAGCCGCCCATCACCGTCGCTGATCATGTAGACGGGCTTCTTCGGCGTCCCCCTGTTCGCGATAGCCCCGCTCTTGCGGAGGGCATTGAGGGCATTGGAGGTCTTGTAATACGCCTTGTCGTCGGGCATCCCGGCCAGGATGCCGCCTTTCAGATGGCCCAGGATGGACTTCTTGTCAGAGGATCCCGTTTCAGACAGATAGCGCATTATCTCCGCTCTCACATCTTCCGGACCGCCGATGCCCCCAGTCTCCTCGAAACGGGGATCCGCCAGCCGGATGCGTCCGCCATCATCTGTGGCCAATCCCTTCTCCTTCAGGCGCGCCAGGTCCCGATCCGGCACCGGCCTTCCCTTGGAGATCGCATCGAGGGCGACGGCATCCGCCAAGGAGATGTCCTTCCTCCGGCGGAGGATGGATGCGTAAGCCTCATCGGTCGCATGCCCGACCACCGTCACGGTGACGCGGCCCCCGCTCACATCGAAATCGGGCAATGGGAAAAGCCGCTTCATCTGAGACCTGCACATCATGATGATCCCTCCGCCTGCGATTTCCACGAGGCACAGGCGGCGCATCGCGTTGGCCAGGAACCTGTTCCTGTAGAACCCCGTGGGGCGGTCGGCCCTGATGACGTTCCCGGGATCTCCAGGCAGGAAGCAGCCCGCATTGTCGAATATCAGACGGTCGTTGTCCACCTCGGTAAGCGTGATGAACTCCGTTTTCGTATAGTCCTGATGGCAGATGCAGTTGTACAGGGCCTCGCGGAGAAGGCCCTCGTCATAGGTCCTGAAGCTGGTCTTCGTCAGGTCGTCCCCCAGGAACACGCTGTACTTCAGGTTCCGGATGTCCTTGCACATATGCTCCACGGAGCAGAGGAACGGCAATCCGTAGACCTCGCTGTCCATCAAGGCATTGTCCCTGTCCCTGAGGATCCACCTCATCCCCGCAGGAGGGATCTCCATCTTCCCGACAGCTTCGTGCCTGCCCAGCAGCAGCAGCGCGGCATTCGTCATCATGCCGTTCCTTCTAAGATCCATCTTGTCGAGGAAGGTCTCGTCATCCCAGGATCCGCACTCCTCTGCAAGGGAAGGACGGCCTTGAACGAGCTTCTTCCTGGCGAAAGCCAGCGCATCGGGGTCGATGTCGTCCAGCGATGCTCCCCGGACGACCTTCGCACTCCAATCGGGAGCGGACTCGCCCATGATCCGCATGCGGTTGTAATCGCTGAGAAGCGCGAGGCTCTCTCCGCGGCGCTCGTATGCGAATCCCTTGAACGATGTAGGCGAGCCGTTGAGCGCCGGCGGGATCTCGAGGAGCACTGTCCTATGCCCGTCGATGGCTCTCTCGTGGATCCCGATGAATGTCAGATTCCCTGAAGTCTGCTCCCCGATGTACCTTTTGAGCTCGTTCTGGCTGTCGAACGTATCAAGGTAATTGCTGTTCACGGCCTCGCCGTCATCGCGGATGCCGAATATCAGCCAAGAGCTGTCGGCAGACAGCAGGTTCGCTTCGTTGGACAATGCGGAGAAATACTTCCCGACTTCGTCCTTGCCGAGGGTTCTGCGGTCCTTGAACT
>CAVHMZ010000010.1:0-13066 GCA_963637225.1 Segatella hominis | reverse complement strand
AAGTTCTACCTGTTCTGATGCTGGTGGGTCGTTCATGTCGACCCGTGAGAATACCCCCTGAAGAGCATCGGACAGAGGGCGGTCTGCATCCTTCTTTGCTCGGCGGAGCCGAGCATAACCGCGCGGGAAGCGATGGGGGCAGCGGGGCGCGCCCCCGGAGCTTCCGAGCGGCTTTTCACAGTCTTGAAGTCTTGAAATAGAAGCGTAGCCTTCACAAGTTTAGCTAATTACCCAGGAGGCTACGTTTTGGAAAACAACGGACATTCTCAAAAATCTATCGCCGACCGCATTCTCGAAAAGCTGATCAAGCTGTACAGACTGGACCCCAAAAAGTGGGAGTTCGTAGATATCGTGTTCGATTCGGACGAATTCCTTCTGTTCTCCGACGAGGATCCGGACCGCCCTATCGTCGATACCGACACCGAGGGCATCTGCGATGCAGACCTTGGCTCAGTCACTGTCTTCATCTCCATGAAGCACAATCTCCGCCACACCTGCTCATGCTGCGGGAAAGCCATGAACATCCACAAGTGGCTCGATACTACTCTCGACTGCCCCCCGATCCTCGGCATGAAGTCCAGGGTCCGCATCAGCGTGCCCCAGCTCTTCTGCCGGTCCTGCGAGATCTACCGCAAAGCCAGATGCCCTCTCGCCATCCCGAACTGCACCTACACCAAGCTCACAAAGATCCAAGTGGCCAGCGTGGCGATGAGGGAGACTCTGAAGTCCACTGCGAAGACATGCGGAGTGGGAGAGTGGATAGTCTCGGACATAATCCACACCATCGTCGACGAAGGAAAAGCCAAACGGGACCTGTCCGGGACCAAAATCCTCTTCATAGACGAGATACAAAGCGCCAAGGGCCAGAACTACGTGACGATGGTCGCGGACCAGGACCACGTCACGATCGCGGGAGAGCTCGGCCATGACATGGATTCTATCAAGGCCACAAGAGACGAGCTCGTCTTGCACGGGGGCGATCCGAGCCAGATCGAGTTCGTATCCATAGACATGTCTGCCGCGTACAAGGCCGGGATCAAGAAGTACTTCCCGAAAGCCACGATCATCCCGGACAAGTTCCACGTCCTCAAGATGCCGAGCGATGCTGTGAACGAGGTCAGGAAGAGGACCAACCGCGAGCTCAAGAAGGAAGGGAAGGAGTATCCGAAGGGCGTCAGGTTCACGGTATTGTACAACAAGGAGAACCAGGACGAGAAGCACAAGGCCAGAATGGAGGTGATCAGGGTGCTGAACCCCACGCTGGCCCTTGCGTTCGACATAAAAGAGGAGTTCCGCGAATTCTATGAGGCTCCCGACAAAGAGACTGCAAGAGAAAGGTTCCAGAAGTGGTACGACCGCGCGAACCTGTCGAAGATACCCGAGATGCAGGATGTGGCCGGCAGGCTCGCCGATCGCCTGGAGGACCTGCTCAACTGGTTCGACCACAGGATATCCAACGGTGTCGCAGAAGGGATGAACAGCGTCTATAAGAGGATCAAAGCGGCCGCATACGGCTTCAGGAAGCCTCAGTACCTCATCGATTTCTGCATGTTCAGGAAGGGCCGTCTCAAGGTGTCAATATGACTACCCACCAGCATCAGAACAGGTAGAACCTGTAAAAAGATCTATTCTACAAGTCGCGTGCATGGACCCCCTCGCTCTCTGCCTTCGAGCTCCCCCTCAAGGTCCATGTAAAGCTCCTTTAACCTGCTCCTTGTGCCGTCGTCGGGCTCCCACATCCCCCGGCCTATGGCCTCCAGCAGCCACGAGACGGTCTCGTGCATCGCATATGGGTTGGCACCCCTCAGCCATTCCGAGTTCTCCCCGTCGAATAGGAACCTGTCCGCCATCGATTGGTACATCCACGGATCCGCGATCCCAGACGTGGCATCCCACGCGAACACGTACTCTGCCAGGTTCGAGATCTCCTCCGCGCCCCTGAACCCGTGCGGCTTCAGCCCCTCGACCCACTTCGGGTTCAGGACCTTGCTGCGGAAGATGTACCTCGCCTCTTCGTCGATCGACCTCAGCCTCGGATCCGAAGCGTCCGCCGAGCAGCCAATCACCGACACAGGCATCCTGCCTGTCACGGACCTCACGGCCGCGTTCAGCCCTCCCAGGTCGTTGTAGACGTCGTCGTTGTCCAGCATGTCGTACTCCCTGGAAGCGCTGTTCTTCACCGTCGCTTCCATGGACTCCAGCCTGCGCCTGAACGCCTCCGGCCTGCGGGCCCCTTTCCTGCCTCCGCCGTAGGCGTATTCCCCGTAGCTCCGGTAGATGCCCCCTATATCGGACGCGTCCTTCCACTCCGACGTCCTTATCAGGATGTCCGTCCCCGAGCCGTAGGTCCCCGGAGCGTCCCCGAAGATCCTTATCGAAGCATCCTCCCTGGCCCTGTCCTCCGGGATCCCCTCGGATATCGCCTTCACCACGTCCGCCCTCACGCTGGCCCTCAGGAAGTTGTCCTCGTCCGACTCGTCCAGGGACGCGATCGTCCGGACCCCGCCGTCGATCATCTCGACGATGTTCGGGAACGTGTCCCTGAACAGCCCGCTGATCCTCAGCGTCACGTCCACCCTGGGCCTCCCCAGCTCGGATATCGGGATCACTTCAAGATCCTTCACCCTCCCCGCGGGCCCGGTCCAGACCGGGCGCAGGCCCATCAGCCACAGGATGTAGGCGATGTCGTCCCCTCCGGTCTTCATGGTGTCCGTGGCCCACACGACCACCCCCACGCTCTTGGGGTACGTCCCCTTTTCGTCCAGGAAGCGCTCCAGCATCTGGTCGGCCATCTTCCTGCCGACTTCCCAGCTGGAATGCCACGGGACGGAATCGGGATCGAGGGAGTAGAAGTTCCTGCCCGTGGGCAGGAGCTGCGCCCTGCCCCTGGTGGGGCAGCCGGACGGCCCCGGCTCGATGTACCTTCCCTGCAATGCGGCCATCACGCTGCCGATCTCGTCCCCCGTCCGGCATATGGCCGGATGCAGGGTGCCGCACGCGAAGGCCACCGCCGACGCGATGCTCCCGCCGCCGGGCGGGAACATCCTGCCGGCGACGGCCAGCGACTCCTCTATGTCGTAATCGGCGTCGTGCATCGCCGATATCAGAGAATCCGTGTCCTCCTCGATCGAGTCCAGGACCATGCCGTTCGGCATCCCCGAAACGGGGTCGATCGCGGAAGCGCTGTCCAGCAGATCGTTCACCTTGTATCCGCGATATGATGCGATGGCGCCTCTCAGCGACGGGACGTCCCCGTTGTCCAGGCGGGTCAGAGAATAGATCGTCTCCTTCATCCGGTCCCCTTCGGGGACCTTCCCGAGGATGTGCAGCCCGTCCTTGATCAGGTTCTGCTTCAGGTCCGTCACGTAATCGTAGATGTCGTCGGCCCTGGAGGCCAGCTCCTCGTCCGTGCAATCCTCGGTAATATGCAGATCGTTCCCCATCTCCATCCCGAAGACCTTCTCCCTGAGCTCCCGCAGGATGATCTCCTTCTTGTCCTCCTGCAGCTGCGAGCCCGCGCCCATGTACCTCTGGAGGATCCCCTCCAGCTCTTCCAGGCCGTCGTAGCTCCCGGACCTGGCCATCGCAGGGATCATATGATCTACTATCACGGCCGCGGCCCTCCTCTTCGCCTGCATCCCCTCCCCCGGATTGCCTATGATGTAAGGGTATATGTCCGGGATCGAATCCAAGACATAATCTGGACAGCATTCCGACGACATCGCCACGCTCTTCCCGGGAAGCCATTCCAGAGTCCCGTGGGTGCCCATGTGGATGACGGCGTCGGCTCCGAAGGAGTATCTCAGCCAGCGGTAGAACGCCAGGTACTGATGCGGCATCACGATGTTCGGATCGTGGTAGTCTGCCTGGCCGTCCCTGCCCCTGTCCGGCTGGAAGCTCACGACGACGTTCCCGAACATCGCGCCCGGGATCGCGATGTCCTTCCCGACGGTGCAGATGTCCCCCGGAGGGTCCCCCCATCCCTCGGCTATCCTCTCGCGGGCTGCCGGAGGCAGCCCGGAGAGCCATCTCCCATAACATTCTGGATGCACGAGGTCCAGCGCCCTCCTGCGGACCTCCGCGTCGGAAGTCCAGTCCGGGTCGTTGGTGATGCCTGCCAGCAGGATCTGCGCCAGCTCCTCCGACGTCTCCGGGATCGAATCCCCCACATCGTACCCGTCGTCCCTCATCCTGCGCAGGAGCTCCACGACGCTCCGGAATGTGTCCAGCCCCGATGCCCCGCCCGCGTTGGCGGTCTTCGGAGGGTACATATAGAGCAGGACAGCGACCTTCCTCTCGCGATTGCCCTTCTTCCTGAGCTTCGCCCAGTTCACCGCCAGGTCCGCCGCCCTTCCGGGGCGGTCCTCCAGCGGCTCGGCCGCGTACGATCCGTCCGGATCCTTCTCGGTGCTCCCGCAGGCAACCGAGATGATCTGCCCGTCGAACTCCGGATGGACGATATCGTAAGCGATCTCCGAAGCCGTCAGCCCGTTGACATCCGCTTTCCACTTATCCGCCGAGCGGAAAGATGTCATCGACTGTATCACGGGCACCCCGTAATCGAGGAAGAAGTTGTCCTCGGACACCTGCTCCCCCTCGCCCGGATTCGCCACCAGGATCTGGGAGAAGCTCATCAGCTCTATGATCGAGTCCAGGACGGGCTCCCCGTCCCTCGTGAGGTCCTCCCTCATGATGGCCGCGGTCCCCTTGGCGCCGGGCACCTTCCCTTCGGAGGCGTACATGAACAGCGGGACGGCATTGGCGCCCCTGGACTCCACCTCCCTTATCAGCGCGTCCACATGATGCGTGTTGCCGGAGACCCATTGGCTCTGGTAGAAGAATATGCCCACCGTGGGCCTGGACAGGTCAAGGGAGTCGATGTAATGCCCTATGCCTATGTCCTCCAGGCCGGGACGGTATATCCCCTGCGGAGGGTTGAACCGCGGCTCGGGGACCTCTATGTCCAGGCCGTCGAACTCCCTCAGCCCCCATTTCATCATAGCGGCGAAGTTATCGTCGCCGCCGAGCCTGAGGCAGTCCCCGCACAGCCTGTATCCCTCATCGGAACGCGTGAACAGGCTGCGGTAAGCGTCCGTCACCGCCTGCTCGGTGCACTCCAGCAGCGTGCAGACGCCATAATCCCCGAGGGCCTTCTCCAGGCGGTCGAACTTCCTGAAGTACGAGGTGTCCCCGTGGACCTTCAGCGTGACCAGGTCCGCGGAAGCGGCGATCTTCAGAGCATCCGCCAGAATGACCGGGTCTGCGTCCAGGCCGGCGGCGTCCCAGCAATGGAAATCCAGATCGAAGCCTTCCGCCCGGACCTTCCGGACGGCGCCGTCCATCATATGGCCGTCCTTGGTCCCTACGGAGATGTGGACGAGCTTCATCCTCACCACGCCGACTTCTTCCTCTGCATGTAGAGGAAGTACAGGAACAGGGGGCTGCCGATGAGCGCCGTGATCACTCCCACCGGGAGGACCGTCGGCAGCATGCGCACGATGCAGTCGGACCCCACCACCATCAGCGCCCCTATCAGCGCCGACGCGGGCACCAGCGCTTTCGTGCTGCTGCCGACGAACAGCCTAGCTATATGGGGCGCGACCAGCCCCACGAACCCGATGGTCCCGGTGAAGCACACCGCCACCGCGGTGGCCACGGAGATCGCCGCCAGGCACGCGATCCTGACGCGTACGGGGCTCTCTCCGAGGCTTACAGCCTCCTTGTCGCCCATCGCGACGACATCGACCCTGTTCGACATCGCCGCCATCACTGTCAGGAGGATCGCAGACGCCGCGATCAGCATGGCGACCCCGTTCCAGCCCACGAAGCTCAAGGTTCCGAGGCTCCATTGGTAGATCTCCTGGAGGTCCTCCTCGGAGGCGTTGAACTTCAGGAACGTGGTGAAGGCGTTGAACATGTACATGATGGCGATCCCGATGAGGATCATCATAGTGGACGTGGTCCTCTTGAACGTCGACACCGCGACGATCGCGAACGCCGGAACCAGAGCGAACAGGAACGCGTTGGCTATCTTCCCGGAGTCCCCTTCGAGGAACGGGACGATGCACAGCCCGGACGTTATGAACACCGTGACCCCGAACAGCGCCGCCGACGATATCCCGATGGTGTACGGATCGGTCAGGGGGTTGCGGGTGATGCTCTGCATCGCCGCCCCCGACGCCGCCAGCACTATCCCGACGCAGGCCCCGCAGATGGTCCTGGGAGCGTTGTCGTTGACGATGACGTAGTCCCTCCACCACGCCTGGTAATCCTCGGCCCTGGAAGGTACGTTTCCCGTTATATGGTTCCAGACGGCCTCCAGGGCCTGGGCGAAGGTCATCTCCAGGCGGCTCACCGACAGCGAGTACACGCAGATGACGAAGATGACAGCAACTAAAATGCAGGCGTACAGCAGGCGCCTCCTCCCGGCGGCGCGGTACTTCCGGATCCCGTCCCTGACGAAGTCCGAGGCCATCGCCACACGCCCCTCTTCTGCCTTACGATCAGGTACAGGAATATCGGAGCGCCGATGAGCGACGTCACCACCCCCACGGGGATGGTGGCGGACACGTCGATGGCACGGGATATTATGTCGCATCCCAGGAGGAACGCCCCTCCCACGGCGACGGACGCGGGAATGACGAAGCGGTAGTCGGAGCCTATGATCATCCGCACCATGTGCGGTACGATCAGCCCCACGAACCCTATTATCCCCGCAAAGGAGATCACGGACGCAGCCATGAACGACAGCACCATCAGGCAGACCAGCCTCAGCTTCTCGCTGTCCAGGCCCAGGGCCTTGGCGTCCTTGTCGTCCAGGGACATGAGGTTCAGCTTGTTCGACAGTATCATCAGGATCGCCGATCCGGCGGCGCATGCGGCCAGGACGAAGGGTATGGAGTCCCAGCCGACATCGTTCAGCCTCCCCACCTGCCAGCGGTACACCTCCGCCAGCGTCTCGGCGCTGGTGGATACCAGCAGCAGCGTGGTCAGGGAGCTGAACAGGTACGACACCGCAGTCCCGGCGAGGATCAGCGTCGCAGGAGAGCGGCTCAGGAACGGGGACATGGCGTAGATCGCCAGGACGGGGATCAATGCGAAGATCATGGCATTGATGACGGTCCCGTACCCGTCTATCCCCGACCCTCCGGCGGTGAACCCCAGGACCGTCGCCAGGGCGACCCCGAGCAGAGCTCCGGAGGAGATCCCCGTGGTGTACGGGTCGGCCAGCGGGTTCTTCATGACGCTCTGCATCGCCGCGCCGGCGACGGCCAGCCCCGCGCCGGCGATCAGCGCGAACAGCGCGCGGGGGACGCGGATGGTCCAGACGATGCGGTCGTCGTACCAGAGCTCGTGCTCCAGGATCCGGTCGTAGGCGGCTCCCTTGAGATGGTCTATGAACAGCGAGTAGACCTCCGAAACGGAGAGCTGGCGGGTGCCGACGGTCAGCGACACGAAGAACATGGCGATCATCAGAAAGGCGAAGATCCCGATGAACAGGAGCCTCCTGGCAGCGTACCTGCCGTAGGCCTCCTTCATCTCCTCCCTGCCCGTCATCTGCAGCCCTTTCCCGGATCGGCATCCAGAACAGAAGATGCCGGGGAGATCCCCCGGCTGAAAGGTTTCAGGCGAACGTCTCCGGGGTGACGACGAAGTTCATCTCGGAGATGTTGAACGACAGGCCTCCGTAGAGCTTGTCCACGAGCTGCTGGTGGTACTTGTTGACGACGTTGATGTCCACGAGGTCCGAGTGCAGCGCGGAGGCGGCGTAAGCGAGCCTGAGCGCTATCGGGAGCGTCCCGGACACCATGTACTGCCCGTCATCGGCGTGCTTCCAGGTGGAGAACTCCGCGGCGTACTTCTCGTAGTTCTCCTTCACGGACTCGGGGGTCTGGTCGTACCCGATGGCGGTCCTGATGTGGAAGATCACGTCGCAGTCGCAGGCGTTGAACTCGGGGTGATCCTTGTACTTCACGGAGGACGCTCCGCCGAAGTCGACGCCGGCCGCGCCGAAGACTCCGCCGGCCTTGACGATCAGCGCGGTGTAGTCGGAGTCCGCAGACGAGAACGAGCCGTTGGAGCTGGAGGCCACCGCCTTCACGGGGGTGGCGCCCTTCAGGGCGTTCTCGACGTAGTCCATGACGCCGAAGCTCAGGTCCAGGTACTGGTTGGCATAGCTCATCTTCTGGAAGAGCAGCCCGATCAGGAGGGCGGAGTGGGTCAGAGCGGCCCTGTCGAGGGAAGCGGCCGCAAGACGGATGACATCCACGCCTCCGGCCTCGAAATCGGCCTCGTTGGTGATATAGCTCCTGTTCCAGTCGGTGACCAGGCAGGTGACGTTCTCCTTCGCGATGACGTCGGAGGATCCCGCCTTCCCGTCCTCGAACGTGATGGTGGTGGCGCTGGTCCCGAGCTTGACGACCTTGTCGGTGTTCAGGAAGGTGTCCTTGAAGAGGGCCTTGTCCATGCTGGTGGAAGAATAGGAGGCCCCCTTGATCTCGTCGACGACTCCCATGCTGAGCATAAACATGGAGGTGTTGGCGGATCCGGTCATGATAGCGGACTTTATGGGGAACTTGGTTGAGACGATCTTCTCGTCCATGGTCCCGTCGCCGTTGATGTCGTGGTAGCTGACATGCCATATGGTCGTGCTCTGGCCGGTGGCGACCTTCTTCACGATGTCGACGTCTTCCTGCGTCAGGGCCCCGTCCTGGTTGGCATCGGCCAGAGGGTACTCGGCGGCCGTCTTCTTCTCGTCGACGAGCCTCTGCATGATCTTCACATCGTCCTGGTCGATGCGCTTGTCCCCGTTGATGTTGCCGAACACCTTCAGCTCGGCATCCTTGAGAGCCGAGACGGGCTCGCTCGACTTGTCTTTATTGTTGTTCACAGCGTAAACGCCGGCCGCGGCGACCACGAGGATGGCCACGACAGCGACTGCGATGAGCGTTTTCTTATCCATTGTATCACACCTTGACCAGGCCCTCGGCTTCCGCCGCCGGGTCCCGGCCGCAAGAATCCAGGCATGGCTCCGCAGAGCACACCGCGCCGTCGGGCAGGGGCGCGCAATCGTCCGCGGAGTCGTCCTCCAGGACGATGTACGGCCTCCCGCTGTCGTCGATGATCCTGCTCTCCACGCCGTAGACGCGCCTGATGTTATCGACGGTCAGGACCTCGGCCGGAGACCCGACCGCGAATATCCTCCCGTCGTGCATCATCACGACGTTGTCCGAGTAGCGCGCAGCGATGTTGAGGTCGTGGCTGATCATGACGACCAGTATCCCTTCGGAATGGGATATCTCCCTCAGCGTGCGCGAAATCGCCAGCTGGTGCTTTATGTCCAGGTTGGAGGTGGGCTCGTCGAGCAGCAGGACCGAAGGGCTCTGCACGAGACCCCTGGCCAGCATGACCTTCTGGTGCTGCCCAGCGGACAGCTCGTTGAAGTAGCGCATGGCCAGGTCCTGGATCTCCAGGCGCTCCAGCACCTCGAAGACCGCCTCCAGGTCCTCGTCGGCGGTCTTCCATCCCGCATGTGGATGGCGTCCCAGGAGGACGGTGTCGACCACTGTCAGAGGGAAGGTGTCCGATGAAGAATAGGGGACGTAGCCGACGAGCCGGGCCACCTCTTTCAGGGAGTACTCGGCGACGTCGCGGCCGTCCAGGAGGACCCTGCCCTCCGTAGGGGTGAGGATCTTGTTGATGCAATGGATCAGCGTGGACTTCCCCACTCCGTTGGGGCCGAGGACGGACACCACCTGGGCGCCTTCCATCGTAAGGTCTATCCCCTTCAGCACCGGCGTGCCGCCGTAGCTGAACGACAGCCCCCTAATCTCGACCTTCATCGGACCTCCCTTGGATTAATGCTCCAACTGATTGGATTAGCCGTCCAATCACAGCCATTCCAGATAAACGTTGTTCACGCGGGATTAGACCACTCTGAAATGCGAAGAACTTGGCGAGAGACTCCGAGCGTCAGCCGATGGCCGCCCTGACGCTCTCCGCAAGGCGGTCTGCGTTGAGGTCCTCCAGCCTGAAGTACGTGCCTTCCAGCGCCATAGCCAGCTTCTCCGCGTTGTCGAACCTCACATATCCCGCGCCGGCATCGATCACGATCCATCTCGCCTGCGGTACGGCCATGTCCTCCGCCAGCTTCCGGGCCTCCTCGTTGGCGTCGGAGCCCTCCCTCAGAGGGACGTTCGCCCTGCCGTCCGTTATGAGCACCACATAGCACGCCTCTCCCGGATGCGACCGGGAATATGACGTCATGAAATCGCCG
The DNA here is from genome assembly GCA_963637225.1 of Segatella hominis. Taxonomy (GTDB): domain Archaea; phylum Thermoplasmatota; class Thermoplasmata; order Methanomassiliicoccales; family Methanomethylophilaceae; genus Methanoprimaticola. Next base: position 2,790 of record CAVHMZ010000010.1, on the reverse strand, counting down.
GCTGCGGCCAATGCCTCCCCCAGAGGCGTCTTCCCGCCGGTGGGGAGCTCCTGCAGCTTGCGGTAGCTGTACTCCACGGACCTGGTGGGAGGCAGTATCAGCTCGGCGGAGTCCCGCCTGAAGGCCATCAGGCCGATCCTGTCCCTCTTCACGTAGCTGTCCCGGAGCATCGAGAGCACGGCGCCCTTCACGGCGGCCATCCTCTTCCTGACGCCCAGCGACCCGCTGGCATCCACCAGGAACATTATGGTGCATCCGGAACGGCGCTCCCTGACCTTCTCCCGGATGTCCCGGGACTCGATCTTGACCGCCAGCCCGCCGTGATCCCTGCTCTTCTGGTAAGGGGCGGCCGCGCGGACCGTCGCATCGAAGGCTATGTCCGCCGGCTTCCCGGCAGGCCGCCTGGACCTTGCGTACCTCCCGGCGGAATCGGCGCTCTCGGCCATGGCCCTCCTGCCATTGCGGCTGGAGGTCCTGCGGACGGCGCGGCCCTTGTCGTCGAGATAGTCGATGACGCGGAACTGCTCCCCGATCTCGAACATCATCTCGTCCAGCATCTGCCTGATATCGGGCATCCCGGGGTCCTCGGGAGGCTCCTGCTGAGGCTCCGAGGGGCTGTTCCCTTCGGGCGAGTTGGATGTATCCTCCGTGCGATTATCTTCCCTATCTCCGCCCTCCGGAGGATCGTCTGGCCTGTCGTCCTCGTCGATCTTGGGCTCCTGCCGCTCGTCCTGCTCCCGGGGAGGCTGCGGGGCATCGGGGACGTAGTTCCTCCGATGCGCCAGACAGATCATCGCCGCCTCCTCCAGGTCCTTCCTCGTGACCTCGTCGCGCCCGTTCAGGGCGGCGATGGCCATGGAGGCGTTCGCCATCGCGATGTCTCCGCGGAACCCGTCCGCCAGGATCTTCCCCGACAGCTCCGCCGCCACTCCGAGGAGGTCGTCCGATATCATGACCAGCGGGAGGATGGCCTTCGCGCGCCCGATCCCCGACCTTATGTCGTCCTCTTCGGAGCGGTACATCTCCCGGAACCCTGCCGGGTCCTTCTGGTATGCAGAGGCCCTGCGGAGCACCTCCAGCCTGTCCGCCTCCCCGTCGGAGTAGGCGCACAGGTCGAACCTGTCCAGCATATGCGGGCTCATGTCGGAGTCGGAGGGGTTCATGGTGGCGATCATCAGCGCGTCTACATCGTACTCGGCCGAGATGCCCTCCCTCTCGATCACCGCCCTCCCGGACATGACGCAGTCCAGGAGGGAGGCCAGGACCCTCTGGTCCATGAGATTGACGTCGTCGACGTAGAGGATGTTCCCGTCGGCACGAGACAGCAGGCCTTTCCGCATCACCGGCCTGCCCTCGCGGATGGTGGCGTCCACGTCCATCCCTCCGAAGAGCTGCTCCTCGGCGACGTTGACGGGGACGTTGACGACTTTCTTCCCTGAGAGCGGCCCCGCCGCCCTCGCCAGGACGGTCTTCGCGGACCCCGGCCCGCCTCTTATCAGCACAGTGCGCAGATTGGGATTCGCCAGAGCGCAGCATATCGCCCTCTTGGCATCGTCCATCCCGCAGACGGCGGAGAACGGGAAGCCGGGGATCATATCGACTGGAGGCATCTCTCGAGCTCCTCGGCATCGAAGGCCTCCTCCTCGAAGGGGCGCCTCCTCATGCGATGGGACAGGACGAGAGCGGCCACGTCGCGGATGTCGTCTTTGGTGGCCTCTGCCCTCCCTGCGAGTGCGGCGTTGGCCTTGGCGGCCTTCATCATGGTGATGTCCGCCCTGTGGCCGTCTATCCCGAAACCGGCAGTCACCGCGACCGTCGCCCTCAGGACGTCTTCGCCGGCGGCGACCTCCGGAAGGAGCCTCCTGGCCTCGGAGATGCGCCTGCGCATCTCCTCCGTCTCCTTCCTGACGCTCTCGGCATACGCCCTCGGGTCCGCATCGAACGCGAGGCGCCTGCGGACCACCTCCATCCTCTGCTCCATGTCCCTGTCCCCTTTGACATCCACGGACAGCCCGAACCTGTCCAGGAGCTGGGGCCTCAGCTCCCCCTCTTCCGGGTTCATCGTCCCGACCAGGACGAACCGGGACGGGTGGGAGAACGACACGCCCTCCCTCTCGACGTAGTTCACCCCCATGGCCGCGGAGTCCAGGAGCAGGTCGACGATATGGTCGTCCAGGAGGTTGACCTCGTCCACGTACAGGAGGTTGCCGTTGGCCTGAGCCAGCACCCCCGGCTCGAACCTCTTCTCCCCCGTCTTCAGGACGCGCTCTATGTCCAGCGTCCCCGCCACGCGGTCCTCGGTGGCGCTCAGGGGGAGCTCGACGACCGCCATCGGCTCCTCCCCGACAGGCAGGAGCTCCCCGCTGCGGAGCTTCTCCGTGCAGGAGGGGCACATCATGTCGGGACGGCTCGGATCGCAATGGAAAGGGCATCCGCGGACGGCCGTGCGGGACGGGAGCACCTGGGCCAAGGACCTCACCGCGGTAGACTTGGCGGTCCCCTTCTCCCCTTTGATCAGGGCGCCGCCGATGCTCGGGTCCACGACGTTCAACAGCAGCGCGCGCTTCATCTCTTCCTGTCCGACTATGGACACGAACGGGAACAACATCCTCTCCATGGGTGCACCTCCGACCGGCCAGGGCCTCCGGCAGAAGGGCCCTGTCCGCTGACCGGCGGACACGCTTAGTGGATATTTGGACGTTGGCATATCCATTATTCTGTTCGGCAATTCCGAAACGCCGGTGAGGCGCTGAGCAACAGCCGATCCGGGCTGTTCCCTGTCTGTGGGAA
>CAVHMZ010000009.1:0-17078 GCA_963637225.1 Segatella hominis | reverse complement strand
CTTGCGCCCCGTCACGGAATTTTCAGGCCTGTTCATTTCCATCATTCCCCAAGGCCGGCAGAGCCTCATCCGATGCAGACGGTGCGATCTTCCGGCCATTGGATTTACCATCCAACAGGCATCGGTTAAAAGATGCCCCGATCTCTGAACAGTCTATACTCATAACACCGCGCATCCGATCGCGGCACGATGGGCATCCTGTGCCCGCAGGCCCCGCACCTGTCCCCGTCCAGGCAGACGATGTCCACCAGGTACCCCAGGCGCCTGATGACCGCCGTCCCGCACTCCGGGCAGAAGGTGTCGTCGGCATCTTCCGTCATGGCGTTCCCCGCGTACACGTAAAGCAGCCCGCATTCCATCCCGATCTCCCTGCACCTCAGCACGGTCTCCAAGGGAGTCTGCCGCACGCCGGTCATTTGATTGTCCGGATGGAACCTGGCGAAGTGCACCGGCACGTCCTCTCCCAGCTCGCTTTTCACCCAAGCGCAGAACCTCCTCACCTCGTCCTCGGAATCGTTGTAGCCCGGTATCGCCAGATACGTCAGCTCCAGGTGGACCCCCTGCTCCGCCACTGTCTTGGCAGACTCCAGCACATCCGCAAGGTGCGCCCCGCAGACCTCCGTGTAGAACTCGTCCGTGAACCCCTTGACGTCGATGTTCACGGCGTCCGCCAGGGCGCACAGCTCCAGCAGGGGCTCCCTGGACACCAGGCCGTTGGTCACCAGCAGCAGCTTCAGCCCCGGGTCGGCGGCCATGACGTCGCGGATGTACTCGAGCCAGATCACCGGCTCGTTGTAGGTGAAGGCGATGGCGTCCTGCCCCTCGCTCCTGCACATGGCCGCCAGCTCCCGGGGGGACTTGTACGTGGTGCGCTTCTTCCCCGAGGGCAGCATGGATATGGCGTAGTTCTGGCAGTGGCGGCAGGACATGTTGCACCCGACGCTGCCGACGGAGAAGCACCTGGACCCCGGGCGCCAGTGGTAGAGGGGTTTCTTCTCCACGGGGTCGAGGCACAGGGACGAGACCTTCCCGTAGGAGCAGGCGGCGAGCATGTCCCCGTCGCCGCGGCGGGAGCCGCACCTGCCGTACTGCCCGGGGGCGATCCTGCAGCGGTGGGGGCAGAGGCCGCACCTGTAGGCGCCGTCCTCGCGCTCGTAATAGCTTGCTTCCATGCGGTCGGTATTCGCCATAGGGGATCACGGTCCTCTTCCCGCTGTCTGTCAGCTCTGCTCTTCCCGAATCGTTGACTATGCCGATGATGGAGAACTCCACCTCGGCGTCGTAGAGCCTGTCCAATCTGTCCTTGTCGGCGGTGAAGAGCAGCTCGTACTCCCCGCCCCACCCCAGGAGGAGGTCTTCCGGGGGCCTTCCGGAGAGTGCGGACATCTCGTCCACCCACGCGCCTTTGGGGATGAAGCCGAGCTCGATGTCCATGCCGACGCCGGAGGCTTCGCACAATGTGTTGAGAGCGGTGCCCAAGCCGTCGGACAGGTCCATGCACGATGTCACCGCCCCGGAGCCGGCCATGGCGGCGCCTTCGGCGATGCGTGGGATCGGGACATAGAGAGAATCCTTGGCCTCGGGGGCGTCGATGCCGTGCTCCAAAGCTATGAACGCCGCGGCGGGGGAGCCCAGGGGGCCGGTGACCGCCACCACGTCCCCCGGCCTGGCGCCGGAGCGGAGCATGGGGGGCCTGCCGTCCATCGTCCCGAGGGCGGTGCCGCAGACGATCCCGGGGCCGGGCTTGGTGTCCCCGCCGGCGATGCCGGTGCCGCAGAACTCGCAGCACTGGTCGATGCCGCTCATTATGTCGTAGGCGGCCTGAGTTTCCAGGTCCATGGGGAGGGCCAGGGAGGCTATGAAGCCGGTGGGCCTGGCGCCCATGGCGGCCAGGTCGCTGAAGCTGACCGCCGCGGAATACCATCCGAACTGCTCGTAGGTCATCCCCGCGGGGAAGTGCCTGTCGAACGTGACGATGTCGGATGTTGCCACCGTCCCGTCTGTCAGGACGGCGGCGTCGTCGCCGGGGCCTATCCTGCCTTCGGCATGGATGAACCTGCGGAAGCCCTCGATGAGCTTCCTCTCTCCGATCTCTCCGAGCAATGTCATCGGACGGGCCATCGGAGGGGGCGCTTATAAGGTGTCGCCCTCGCCGCGGCTCCGGCTCCAGGGATATCGCGCCCGCGGAATATCCTGCCATGGCCGACAGTATCGAGCGCAGCGTCTCTTCCAGCTCTTCGTCGCGATCCGACCCTGGGATCAGAGGTATCGCTCCCACGGAGGGTATCACCAGGGACCGCCTGCGGGGCCAGTCCTCGTCTTTCAGGGGCTTGGGGTACAAGACGCCGGACGATCCCGGGTACAGGACGTAGGACCCGAAGCTGTGCAGGAGCGCGTCGCGGTAGGTGTGCATCTTGCAGATGTCGAACTCCCAGCAGTCCGTGCCGTCCCACTCTTCCTCGTCCTCCACGTCGCACTGCTCCTTCGGCTTCGCCTTGTACTTCGCATCCAGGTTGATCATGAACACGCGGCCCGGCTCCGAGCCTATCCTCGCGATGACCGTGAAGTCCGGGCGCAGGTCGACGGAATAGGACCTGTAGCCGCCGTCGCGCTGGCTGAAGCCCTTGTTGTACAGCAGGGCGACCTCCGCCTCCGTGCGCTCCACCGGGATCCTGAAAACGGCCTTCCTGTCCCTCCTGATCGTCATGGTCCAACGGCCTCCATCCTTGCTCAGGGGGAACGGGGGCCTGTCCTCGGACATGGAGCACAGGCACCTGTACAGGCGGATGTAGCACCAGTACTCGTACACCTGGTAGACGCGGCAGCTCTGCCCTCTCAGCAGCCCTTCCATGTCGTCCTGCCTGAACATGGCGCCCAGCCCTATGACCTGGTAGATCCCGAAAAGGTCCGAATACCCTGCGCGGCGCTGCAGGACGGTGGACTCGAACGGGATCCTGTCCAGCTCCCCGACGTCTTCCAGCCACGGCTCGCCGGCCATCCTGTCTATCTCCGAGCCCATCTCCCTCAGCCTGTTCTCCACGTAGGCGCTCACGTTGCCACCGAGGCGGGATATCAGGAGGCAGACCATCTTCTGCACCGTGAGCAGCAGGTCCTTGACCACGCGGTTCTCCGGCGTGTCGTAGTCGTCCCTGCGGCTTCTGTCCGTCGCATAGAGCGGAGCGAAGCGGCCTGCGACCGGGCCGCCGGCCATGGGGGTGAGGTTGCCGGCCGATATCAGGTCCGGCAGGTCGGAGGGGTCGATGCCGCGGGCCATGCCCGCGGGGACCCTTTCGGAGAAGGACGCCATCTCGCAGTGCCTGTTCGTGCATGCCTGGGCGTAGGCCCCGCACAGGTCCATCTTGTTGAAGACGTAGTCGAGGAGCATGAAGTCCTCGTAGAGGCTGTCGTTGCGGGAGTCGCCGAGCCCGTATTCGCCGTGCAGAGGGGAGCTGACCTCCAGCAGGAGGGACGTGGAGAACTCCGAGATGTCCCTGAGCATGAGAGGGTAGTCCTTCAGGTAGTCGATCTTCTTCGAGCGGACCTCGAAGGGGACGGACAGCCTCTTCCCGCCGACGGTGACGTCGAAGATCCCTTTGCCGACGTAGCTCTTGAAGCAGAGCGTGTACAGCGCGTCCTCCCCGGAGGTCTTGAAGTACAGCTTGCTCAGGGCCACCTCCCGGCTGTTCTCCGTCAGGTACGAGAACGCGGAATCGACGTCGCCGGCAAGCTTCAGCTCGTACTTCGTCTCTTCCAGCAGGAGTATCGGCGAGAGGCTCCCGTCGTCTCCCAGGTAGACCATGACCGGGGCGCAGCTGTCGATGAGCCGCTTCTCGCAGACGAACGGGATGTTCTCGGACCCCTCGCGGCCGATGTATCTCGGGACGTAGGGCGGGAGCTCCTGCTCGACGGCATATTCGCATTCCGCTGCCAGCGTCAGCTCGGCCTTCGCGCCTTCATCGTCGGCGAAGACGATCCTGAGTATCGATTCGCAAGCGGCCATACGGCATCAGCAGTTGAACGAGACGTACCTCTGCGATCCGAGGACGGACTCCATCTTCTCCAGCTTGGACGCCGACCGAGGGTATCCGTTCTTGTCGCAGAAGGAGCGGAGCTCCTTGAGAGGGACGGTTATCGACGAGTTGCCGTGGATCTTGGGCAGGACCTTCTGCTTGACCTGGGCGTCGAAGTACCTCTTCCAGTTCGCGAACGTCCCGCGGCCCTCGTAGGTCCAGGCCGCATGCATGAAGCGCATGACCTCGTCGAAGGTCCTGAACCCGAACGGCAGCTTCATCTCGGACATTATGGCCTGGATCGAGTCCAGGTCCTTGACCATCGATTCCACGGCTTCTCTGTTGCCGCCGTCTGCGAGCATGGCTTCGATGATGTCCTTCCCGTTCATAGTCCTGCACTCCAGGCCTTTCATGCAGTCCTGGAGGAACTCCACGTCGCCCTGCGGTCCGGCGTCCGCGCCGCCGGACGACACGTAGTCCGAGATGGAAATCGGGTCGAACTCCAGGACGTTGGCCCTGTCCAGCACCTTGGGGGAGAACATGTTCGTGGTCTCGTCCATGTTGACGGTCCCTGCGATGAAGAGGTTCTCGTCCAGCGATATGGAGCCTGGAAGGCTGCTGTCGCCAGCGGAGTCCAGGAGCACGGGCTCTTTGCTCTCCATGCTGGAGATGATGTCCGAGAAGTACCGCTCCACATGGGACAGGTTCATCTCGTCGAGGATCAGGAGGTAAGGGTACGCGCCGTGGGCGTTGGACCTGACGATGAAGTCCAGAGACGGGGTATGAGCGTATGTGCCTGTGATTGCGTTGCGGTACCCGAGGACATGGCGGTTGTCCGTCCAGTCGGATCCGACGGGGACGACGAGGTAGTTGGATCCGGCATCAGTCGGCATCTCGATGGACAGCTTGGCCTTCTTCTGCGTCTTGCTGAGCTCATCGAGCTCTTTCTTGGCAAGCTCGACGTTCGGGTCGCTCTTGTCGAACCAGAACCTGGGGGCGAGCTCGATCTTCGACTTCCCTTCTATGTCTCCGATCGCAAACCTGTAGGATCCGCTGTACCTGTTCGCGGACGGCGGGAGGTTGTTGAAGAACACCTCCCGGCTGAGCGTGAACCCGTTGTTGTCTCCGCCTTTCCCGATGGTGACCTCGAAATCGATCTTCTTGGCCTCGGTGTGAGAGATGTATTCTCCGTATGCTTTCGCCAAGCGGGTCTTCCCGGTCCCGGTCCCCCCGCTGAGGATCAGGAACTGTTTCGCTTTGAGGGACAAGAGGAAGTCCTCGACGGTCTCCGTGCTGAAATCGAGTCCGAGCATCTCCAGATATTCGAAGAAGGTGCATTCCAGGGCAGGGGTGGTGTCAACAACATGTTCGTCTTCTTCCAGACCTGAGATCTCTTGTGGAGAAATGCCGGAATTGAGTATTTCCAGGCCGTAATCCGTGATCTTGCGCATCGACCGTTCCGGGATCTGGATAAGTTTCTTGTTTTTCAGGCGAGTCAGCGCCCACTCCATCTTGTACTTGGCCATCGGCTTTCCTTTCTGGTTGGAGTCTATGCTCAGAACATCCCGGTTTAGATTCATGTCTTTGATGACATCTTGGTAGATGTCCGCTACAGTCTTCTCGTCACCATCAGATAATGACCTCAATATCGGAATGAAAAACTCGATGTCCTTCGGGAGTTGGGGCATGGTTAAGAATTAGAGTTTAGGTATAGATCCCTTATGATCAGGTGAAGTGTGGTGGGCGGTTGAATACTCATTTGGCAGCGAATATGCTCCCGAATCTGGTCTTTTTAGAAAGTTACCCGTATAAATCGACAATAGAAGATCTTATTACCGTAGTCCGTTTTAGCCTATCATGGACTCTCCCGATCAGCCTCTTTGTTCTCCACCGTGGATCGATCCAACCTCTGTAATCTCCGATATGCCCGAATCGCTCCGGCACGACGCCATTCTCGCATGCCGGCTCCTCAATCGGCAGGATCCTCAAGCCCTATTCCCGATCATCAACAGACTCCTCCAAGACGATCAATCCAGCTGGTTCGCGCACTTCCTGGCCTCCGTGAACTACCTGCGCGATCCCGGATCCGAAGGCCTTGCCAACAGCGTTTCCCTGATGATCTCCGACGCGCCGAGTCCGAAGCAAATCGAATGGGCCGAAGGCGTCCTGGCCTCGGAAGTACAGAAAGCCAATCTGGACGGATTCGATTGGGAAGCTTCTGCCTACGAGCTGATCCAAGCCTCGAAATCCTTCTCCGAAGCTCTTGGCAACGAACTCACGCATTTCATGGGCCTGATATGCGAACGCGCTCTCCCGCTGCCGAGCGATCCCGTTCCCGCGTTCTGTTCCGTCCACGCCATGGATGTGTCGATGTACCTGCTGATGCAGGTCGAATTGGACATCGTGCACGTAGGCATCCTGATGGAATCGGAACTGCACGCCTACAAGCAGCTCACGAAAATGGATCTCGGCGAAATCGGAGACGGACACATGCGCAATCTGTCATACAGCATCCGCTCCTACAAGCAGCTCACGAAAATGGATCTCGGCGCAATCGGAGACGGACATATGCGCAATCTGTCATACAGCATCCGCTATCTGGAATCGATATTCCCGCTTTACCAATCCGCGACAGACAGGATCGGCGTTTTTCAGATAGAGAACCAATCTCACCAGCAGATTGTCCAAAGACTCGATCTTCTCCACGAAGTCACCGATCTTAGAATCGTCTACGAACACGATCCTACCGACGCAAACCTGAACGATTGCATCCGGGCCGTCCGGCGTTTCCTCGACACATACAGCCCTGTCTGATGCTGAATGCAACATCCGCGAGCATCCCACCGCCAAAGGTATTAACCATCTCCCGATTAGAATGCTCATGAACAGGACGATCACCGTCAGGGGCCGGGGCACGGCATCGGCCGCCCCCGACGCGATACGCGTTTCCGGCGAGTTCTCCGCCGTATTCCCGGCCTACGACGAGGCCGTCAAGGCCTCCGCCTCGGCCCTGAAGGGCCTGAGGAAAGCCCTCGGCGACGCAGGGTTCGACATGGACGACCTGCGCACCACCCGCCTCTCCGTCCATCCGGAGCACAGGCCGGACGGCAGCAGGATCGTCCTCGAAGGATACCGCTTCAACCACGGGATCTCCCTTGTCGAGGACTCCGATCCCGAGACCGTCAGCAAGCTCCTCTCGGCCATATACGGGTGCGAGGGCGCTCCCCGCTTCGCCGTCGAGTACATGCTCCGCGACCAGTCCAAGGTGCAGTCCGAGGCGCGCATCGCCGCCGTCGCCGACGCCAGGGACAGGGCGAAGGAGCTGGCTTCCGCCGCCAAGGTGAAGCTCGGGGACATCATCGGCATCGCATACGACCCCGAGCCCTCCTTCGGAGGCATGAGGCTCACGGGATGCAACGCCGCCTGCGGCATCGACGCCGTCCCCGAGGACATCATCGCCGAGGAAAGCGTCTTGGTCACCTGGTCCCTGCTATGAAACGAGGAAGAGGAAGGAGAGGAGATGTACTGCGTGAGATGCGGCTCCCTGATGGAGCCCGGAGCCAACTTCTGCACCGCCTGCGGCGCGAGGGCATTCGAGGAGCCGTCGGGGGGCAAGGGCTTCCTGGACGAGTACTCCTCCGACGGCCCCCTTGATACGCAGTCGCGCGGGCGGAGCGGCCGCCAGGAGGGCGGCGGCGCAGCCCGCATCGCCATGCTCGCATTGATCCTCGCCGTCGCCGCAGCAGCGGCCCTCGGGGCGCTCTCCGATACCGGGGGCCCCGGCACCGAGCCCGAGCGCAGCTACACCGTCGGCGATTTCACCCTCTACGGCGGGATGGCCTCCGACGACATCGCCGTCTCGGGTTCCCCATCCGGCACCCTGTCCTACACCGGCGCCGGCAGCGACGTGTACTGGAGGTTCAAGGCCCTTTCCGCCACGTACCTGGAGAAGACCTCATACGGCTACTACGACGAGCGCAGCTATCAGACCGTCTCCGGTCCCTCCCTGACGTTCTCCGAGCCCGGGAGCTACCAGGTCCGGCTGTACGTGGGCGGGACCGAGCGGAGCAGCGGCAGGGCCGTTCTGGACGGCACCGTCTCCACCGCCTACTCGTGGACGCAGGCCGCCGACGGGAAGCGCTTCAGCTATTCGGGACTACTACAGGTACGCCTCCGACGGGGACGCGGTCCGGAAGCACTCCGGCCGTCTGGCCGACAGCCGGTTCGCCGTGGCCGACCCCGCGATCCTGGACCTGGAGGAGAAGCTCTCCGCGGAGTATCTCCGCGTCCGCGGATCCTCCGCGTCCCAGACGGGCCACGGGTACGCCGACTACCTCCTGTCCTTCGTGCAATGCTGCATCAGGTACCCCGACCCTGTCGAGAAGAGAGGGGACCATTGGTACTACGACGCGGACAGCGGCGTCGGGGACGTGTTCCTGAACGGGACGAAAGAGTACTGGGCCTATCCCATGGAGACCCTATATCTCGGATACGGCGACTGCGAGGACGTCTCCTTCCTCGCATGCGCCCTGTTCTCCGCCGCGGGATACAAGTCCGCTGTCATAACTCTCACCAGCCACATGATGGCCGCCGTCTGCCTGGACTCGGCCGCGCCGGACCAGTTCCTCGGAGCCTACGCCTCCGGGCACGCCGTCCTGAAGGCCACCGGCGAGAAGATGTACTACTGCGAGGCGACATTCAGCTCCGCGGTGCCCGCGGGATACTACAGCAGGAGCGTCCAGGAGGAGCTGTCCAAGATAACCGGGATGTCCGTGGTGGACCCGTACAGGGGGGAGGCGGCATGAGCAGGGCCCTCCCCGCGGTCGCCATGGCCGCCGTCCTGATCGCCTGCGCGGTGCTGGCCGGGTTGCATTTCTCCAATGGAAACGGAGGGGGGCCGACGGATCCGTCCGACCCGTCCATGTTCTACACCGACCTTCCCGACGGCATCGCCGCCGACGACAGCGACTGCGTATTCCGCGCCTCGGAGGAGATCTCCTGGAAGGTCCGCGACAGGTTCCACACCTACTACGACACCGATGCCCATGGCAGCTTCACAGCCTTGTACGAGGGTACTGAGACCGTCGGCAAGGAGCTCCGCCTGGAGCCCGGGATGTACTCCGTCGCCGCAGGCGGCGGGAGCTTCGAGGCCATCGTCTACGGAAACCTCGCGGTGAGCGCGTCATGGAAGTACGATATGGACGGAATTGTTGTGGATGCTTCAGTGTCATATTCGATGTCCGTTTCCGAGCTGGCGGCGGAATGGGACTTCGCCGACGATTTCAACACCCGTGGCTCTCCCGCCGGGGCATCCTCGTCCGAGCTCGCGTACCGGTTCTCGGACCTCCCCCAGCTGGTCCGCGCCGGCGACTCCGTCAGGTCCGCGGCGGACGGCATCCGCGCGGAGTACCTCCGCCTCGGCGGGGATCCCGGTGACGGCCAGTCGTTCCTCGACTTCATCGCGGGCTTCGTCCAGAAGGCCGTGAAGTACCCTCCCTCCGTCCCCGGTCATTCGGGCGAGTACGACTACGGGACCTACGGCAAGTCGGAGTACTGGGCCGTCCCGGCCCAGGTGCTGTTCCTCCTCTGCGGCGACTGCGAGGACGACTCCGCCCTGTTCTGCGCATTGCTACGGAGACTGCGAGGACGACTCCGCCCTGTTCTGCGCATTGGCGTCCTGCTTCGGCTATGATACGGCCATGGCCGGGAAGGCAGGGCACGTCTTCGCGGGCGTAGTGGTCGACGGCTTCAGGGAGGCCGACCCTTCGAGGCTGGCCAGCCTCGGCATCGGGTACATGGAGCACATCAGTCATACCGATGTCTGCGGGACATCGGGGAAGGTCTTCCAGGCAGTGGAGCTCATCAAGGGGCAGGCCCCCGTCGGGTACTGCATGCCCGTGTCCTTCGGCTCCGGCACCTTCTGGGGGATCACCGGGTTCTACCCTGTCGGACGAGCCCGATGCAGATTCCGTGCACCGCGGTGTTATAACCTGCGACCTTATTCTCCCCTCGAAGGCAGGGCGGCCGCAGGCCGCCTCTGCCGCGGAGGATCGACAGAGATGATATGTCCGAGATGCGGATCGCCGATGGAGCCGGGCACCGTCTGCCCGGTGTGCGGCGGGGATTCCTTCCCCGGCCGGCCGGGGGCTACGAGGGGAAAGGGAGGAGGCGGCCTGGAGGCCGGCGGCGGGGAGGAGATCAGGACCATCACCATCAGATGGAAGCTCGTCTTCTTCGCGTTCTTCATCATCCTTGCGTCCGTCCTTGCTTATATGTTCTTCAAGGACTACCCCGGCGACACCGGCGAGGATGTCCGCACCGACGGCGACTTCACCCTCTACGGGGGCATGGCGGCCGATGACATTCTCGCGTCGCGCGCGTCCCTCAGCTACGCCGGAAACGGGGAGGACGTATGCCGGGAGTACAAGCCCCTCTCTGCCACCTATCTGGTGAAGGCCGATCAGGGGTACTACGACGTCTGCGGCTATGCCGACTGCCGCGGGAAGGCCCTGGCGCTGCCGGGGCCCGGGAACTGCGAGATCAGGCTGTCCGTGGACGGCTCGCGCCATTCCGAGGGCACGGCCGTGCTGGGCGGGGATGTCACGGGCGCATGGAAGTGATCGCAGGCCGCGGACGGCAAGGAGCACGGATACTCGGTGGCCTTCGCATACAGGTTCGCGGACTACTGCAAGTACGCCTCCGACAAGAGCGTCTGCGCACCCGCGGCGCGAGCCTCGACGACGCGCGCTTCGCCACCGTCGACGGCACGATCCTGAAGCTGGAGAAGACCCTGTCCGACCAGTACCTGAAGGTACGCGGATCCTCCGCGCTCCGGACGGGCCACGAGTACGCCGACTACCTGCTCTCTTTCGTCCGGTGCGCCATCGAGTCCCCGGCCAAGGCGTCCTGGAGGGACGGCCATTGGCATGAGGACTCCGAGCACGGATCCGGGGACACGTACATCAACGGCGCGGGGGAATACCTGTCGTACCCCATGGAGACCCTCTTCCTCGGCACCGGGGACAGCGAGGACACGACCTTCCTGTCCTGCGTCCTGTTCTCCGCCGCAGGGTACAGGTCGGGCATCGCGATCCTGAAGGATCATGCCATGCCGGCGGTCTCGCTGGACTCCGCCGCATCGTTCCCCCTCTCGGAGAACCTGGCCTTCGGATACTTCGAAACGGCCGCCGGGAGCAAGCCGTACTGCTGCGAGAGCGCTTTCGACACGGCGGTTCCCGCAGGATACTACGGCAAGGACTACGAGGCTGAGGCCGAGGCGGTGCGGGAGATCGCCGTGATCGAGCCTTTCGAGGGCTGAAGAGCCCGTCAGCGGCCGGGGCGGAGGGACTCCCTTCGCCCTCATGCCTTCTTTCGGAACCTATGTTTTAACAACTGCAACCCGGTACCTGTCCATAGACGGGGCGGCGCCGCCGTCCCGAGGAGGCGCGACGAGATATGCTATGCCCGATATGCGGATCGCCGATGGAGATCGGCAAGAGGGAGTGCCCGGTGTGCGGCGGGGGCCCGAGCCGCCCGGCCGGATGCCAGATCTGTTCCGATTATGATTGCGAGTACGATCCGGACGGGCCAGCGGAGCGCCTGACCTGGAAGGAGGCCGTCGTGTTCCTCATCCTGTTCGGCATAATCGCGTCCGCCATGACGGCCTGGACGTTCCACGACGACATCTTCGGCAACGACATCGAGGATGGGTCCGAGGACGAAGATCCCGATGCCTCGGACAAGGCATCTCCCGCATGGGCTCCCGCCGACGGCGGCCTGTCCGAGACCGCGATCCCCGAGCAGCCTGCGGCCGGCTCCTCTGGGGCGGCGGTATAATGGCGTGCCCTCAATGCGGCATCCGGATCAAGCACGGCATGACGGCCTGCCCGAATTGCGGCGCGAAGATCAGGACGGCCACCACTGAATAGAGCACGTACTGGATCGACGGCGAGAAGATCACCGAATGCGTCGTGGACTACGGCGACGAGGACGAGGGATTCGGCGAGGCTCTGCTGTTCTTTCTAAGGACTCCGACGTTCTATGCGGGCGTGATGGTCGCTGTGGCTGTGGTATATCTGTTCTTCTTCTCGCGATGCGATGGAGAAGCTCCTCGAATCCGAAGGCGGGGAGATGGATGGCATGATCCTGTCCTGCACCGGCCTCGCCGTCGGCGAAGGACGCCTGAAGAGCATGCCGATCTATGCGCTGATGTTCCTGCGATCCGTGCCGCAAAGGCCGCACCGCCGGAAGTCCCGGCGATGCGGCGGCAGGCTCACTCCGGCCTGTAGAGCGCGGCCGCGGCGATGGCCAGGGCTATGGCGATGAAGAACGCCGCAATGAACGCGCGGTCCGGCGTCCCGCCGTCATCGACGGGCCCCTGCATGACCATCCTGTCGATGGTCTTTCCCACGAACTTGTGCCCTGCAAGGTTCTCTGCTGTAGGCTCCAGCGCCGTAGTGCCGTCCTCGCCGTAGAACGCATGCCCCTGGAATGCGTTCTTGACAGATTCCAGCCCGTCTCCGAAGCCGATGGACAGGAGGCTCGGGCAGTTCTCGAACGCACCTCTATCGATCGATGCCACGGAATCCGGGATCTCTATGGACTTCAGGGACGAGCATCCGGCGAAGGTGCCGGCATTGATCCTCTCGATGGAATCGGAAAGGCGCACAGACTCCAGCGACGAGCATAGCGTGAACGCTCTGCCGCCGAGGAAGGCCACTGAATCGGGGATCTCGACGGACCTCAGGGATGCGCACTCTCTGAACGCCTCTGCGTCGATCGACGTCACGGACTTCGGGATGGCGATCGATTCCAGAGACGAGCATTTCTCGAACGCGCTGTCGCTGATGAACGTCACCGAATCCGGGATCCTCACCGACTTCAGCGAAGCGCATCCGAGGAAAAGGCCGTCCGCGACCTCATTGACGGAGCCGGGGATCTCCATGTATTCCAGCGACGAGCATAGCGAGAATGCACTGTCTCCTATCGATTCCAGAGATCCTCCCATCGAGACCGTCTTCAGCGATTTGCAGTATGAGAACGCGTATTGACCGAACCGGGAATATCGTAAGAGCTGCCAGCATGCCCTTCGGGATACAGTATCAGAGTGGTCTTCGGCTTGTCGAACAGGATGCCGTTGAACGAGCTGTATGCGGGGTTCCCGTCGCTGACCGTTACCGACGCGAGCGAGGTGCAGTGATCGAAGGCGTTGATCCCTATCGATGCCACCGAATCCGGTATGGATGCCAATTCCAGGGAGGTGCACATGAAGAAGGCCGCTTCCCCGATGGACGCGAGCGTGTCCGGGAGGACGACGGACTCGAAGCCGCAGGACCAGAACGCGTACTTCCCTATCGACTCCACGGAATTCCCTATGGCCACAGACGTCAGGCTATTGCACTCGTAGAAAGCCTGCTCCCCGATGGACGTCACCGAGTCCCCTATCGAGACGGTTCTCACGGTGTTGCCGCCCCACCTCTTTTCGCCGGATATGAAGTCGTCCATGGGGCCGGAGCCTTCTATCGTCAGGTTCCCTTGGGAGTCTATGGTCCATGTCAGGTCTTCTCCGCAGGATCCGGACGTCTCTCCGGCGGCGTTTCCGTCGGTCAGGGCGGCGGCCGAGCAGATAACCGCCAGGACGGCTGCCGCGATCATGATGAAGGCACGGCCGCGATGCGGCCTGCCAGCTGAACAGTTCATGGTCCGGAATCCGCTTGCGAGATGATAAAGAGCCGGGGTCGGATGCGCGGATCCGTGCCTCATGCTCTGCCCCATCCGGGATGAACGGGGGCAGAGCAGGGGGCGCATCGCGCGGAAAGCAAGTCCGGAGCTTCGCGCCGGAGGCTCGAAGAACGCGTGCCCGACGCATCATCTCATGCAAATGCGGATCCGGCGTTCCGCAGGCTCCCGAACATGAGCGTTCGAAGTTCTTCCGGGGCCCGCCGCGGAACCGTTCGGCGGGTTCTGCCGGAAGCCGGCAAGGCGCCCGTCCGAGCCCGTCGGACGGGCGCCTGCCTTTTTCCGATGTTCTCTCCGGGCCGCGGGATGCGGCCGCGGGCAGGAAACGTCCCTTCAGGGATCCTGCATCTCCATCCAGTATGTGGAGTCCCCGACGAACGTGTGCCCTCCGATGTCCTCTGCAGTCTTGTCCAGCGATGTCCACAGGCCTTTGCCGTAGAATGCGTGGTCTGGGAACGCATTCTCCAATGCAGGCTTCCCGTTCCCGAAGCTGATGGACAGGAGGCTGTGGCAGCCTTCGAAAGCGCAGTTCTCGATCGACACCACGCGATCGGGGATCTTTATGGACTGCAGGGATGCGCATCCGGCGAAGGTGCCGTACTTGATCTCTTTTATCCACTGAGGGATTTTGAACGATGTCAGCGACGCGCACTTCGCGAATGCGTTGCTCCCGATGCTCGTCACCGAATCGGAGATGTCCACAGACCTCAGGGATGCGCACCCGCGGAACGCATTGTTCCCGATGCTCGTCACCGAATCGGGGATATTCATAACCTCGAGGGACGTGCACTCGGAGAATGCGTTGTCCCCGATCGATGTCACCGACGGAGAATGCGTTGTCCCCGATCGATGTCACCGAGTGATAAATCGTCAGACGCTTCATGGATGTGCATGCGTGGAAGAGGTTCTCGCTTATCGTCGTCAGCGAGATCGGCAGCATCACCGTCTTCAGCGAGGCGCAATTGGCAAATGCCCTCTCGCCTATGGTCTTCACGGAATCGCACATCGAGACCGCTTGCAGGGACCGGCAGCCCTCGAACGCTCCGGCTCCGATCGACTTCACGGAATCTCTCAGCCATATATGCTCCAGGTTCGTGCAGTAGGCGAACGCGGATTCCGCTATGGATGTCACGTATTCCGGAACCGCGTACTCGCTGCCCTCTTTTGCTTCGGGATACCGCACCAGGGTCTTTTTGTCCTTTGTGAACAGGATGCCGTCCTCCGAGATGAAGTGATTGGAATAGTTCGTCACGTTTATCGATTCGAGCGATGTGCAGCGGTTGAAGGCATCGGGCGCGATCTCCATCAGCCCGTATCCGTGGGTGACGGACTTCAGCGAGGAGCATCCGAGGAATGCCCCCTCATACAGATACATGATCCTTTTGACATCGAAGGATTTGATGCCGCAGTACGCGAATCCGTACTCGTAGACAGTATCGAGATGCATGTTCTCGGAATAGATGCGTTCCAAGGAGCTGCAGTTGTAGAATGCATATTTCCCTATGATTTTCGCATCGGTTCCCAGATCTACGGACACCAGGTCTTTGCATCCGTAGAAAGCGTAAGCGCCTACATAGTTGACGTCATGTCCGAACGAGACGGTCCTCACTGTGTTGCCGCCCCATTTCTCGGTATCGGAAGGTTCGAAGTCGCGTACGCACCCGTTCTCTATCCTGAGGTTCCCCTCGGAGTCTATGGTCCAGGTCGCGTATTCCCCGCAGGTACCAGATGTCGGCTTGGCATCGTCGTCATCGGCCGCCAGGGCCGCCGCGCACACGGCCGCCGCTACGATGGCCGTCGCCGCGAATATGATGAATGCGCGGCTGCAATGAAGTCTGTCCGTTCCGCAGTTCATGATTCCGGTTCGATTTGCGGATAGTTAAATCTTACGTCTTATGTGGTGGCACCGCGCACAAGTCGCAGCCGCCGCAGGCCCCGGATCGGAGCCCTGCCGGAGGCCGGCAGGCGCATCCGGTCCCGATCATGCGCCTTGTTCCGGCCTGTAGAGCGTTGCCCCGGCAACAGCCAAGACGACAGAGGCGAAGAATGCTATGATGAACGCGCCGCCGGCGGATCCCTCGTCCTCTTCCGGGGCCTGCATGATCATCCAATCGAGGTATCTCCCGACGAACTTATGCCCCGCAAGGTTCTCGGCGGTCTGTTCCAGCAGCGTCGTCCCGTCCTCGCAGTAGAACACGTGGTCGGGGAACGAGTCGTCCACCGTCAGCAGCACGCACCCGAAGCTGACGGACAGGAGGCTCGAGCAGCCGTCGAACGCGCAGATCCCGACGGATGTCACCGAATCGGGGATCTCTATGGACCTCAGGGACGAGCATCCGGCGAATGTGCCGGTCCTGATCTCCCTGACCGAATGGGGGATGTTCACAGAGTGCAGCGACGCGCACCCGTAGAACGCGTTGCTGCCGATGTACGTCACCGAATCGGGGATCTTGAGAGATCTCAGGGACTTGCAGTTCTTGAACGCCTCGGATTCTATCGATGTCACCGAATCCGGTATGGATACAGACTCCAGCGATGAGCAGCCCTCGAAAGAGCTGTCTCCGATAGACGCAGCCGAGCCGGAGATCAGCGCGGACCTCAGGGACGAGCATCCGAGGAAGAGACCGCTTGCGACCTCCTCTACGGCATCCGGCATCTTGGCGAACTCCAACGAAGAGCATCCCGCGAAAGCGTTCGCTCCCATCGATTCTACGGTGTCGGGGATCTTCACGCGCTGAAGGCTCACGCAGCCGGAGAATGCGGATGCCCCGACGGCCGCCACCGAATCGGGGATAGTGTAAGCCGCATCGCCCTTCCCCGCAGGGTATTGCACGAGGGTTCTTCCCTCTTTGTCGAACAGGACTCCGTCCGCGGAGCTGTATGCGGGATTCTTGCCGGAGACCGTTATCGCCACGAGCGAGGCGCAGCCTTCGAAGGAGCCGGTCCCTATCGACTCCACGGAATCTCCGACGGCCGCAGACGTCAGGCTGCCGCATTCGTAGAACGCGTAATCGCCGATGGACGTCACCGAATCCCCTATCGAGACGGCCCTCACGGTGTTGCCGCCCCATCTCTCCCGGCCGGGCTCGTAGTCGTACATGGGGCCGGAGCCCTCTATCGCCAGGCTCCCCTGGGAGTCTATCGTCCACGTCAGGCCCTCTCCGCAGGACCCTGATGTCTCGCCGGCGGCATCGCTGCCGCCCAGGGCGGCGGCCGAGCAGACGGCCAGGGCGATCGCCGCTATCATGATGAAGGCACGGCCGCGATGCGGCCTGCCAGCTGAACAGTTCATGGCCCTGAATCTGCTGGCGAGATGATAAAGGGCAGGGT
>CAVHMZ010000008.1:6489-11315 GCA_963637225.1 Segatella hominis | reverse complement strand
ATGTACGAGATCGATGCGGCCGGGGCCCGCTGAGAGCGCTCACTTCTCGCCGAGTATGGGCGGGATGTAGCTGAACGGGTCCTTGTTGATCGCCAGGATGACGGACGTGCTGGTCTTGTGGACGTCGGGTATCTTGTTGATCTCCTTGACGACCTCGGAGAACTCCTCCCTGTCCAGGCAGGCGATCCATGCGACGCAGTCGCTGTCCCCGGTGACATCGAAGATCGAGACGACCTGGGGGATCTTTGCGATCTCGTCCTGCACGGTGATGACGTTGTCCGCGATGATGCTGACCAGGCCCATGTAGTCGAACCCGAGCTTCATGTAGTCGACGCTGGCCCTGTAGCCCTGGATCACGCCCTTGGACTCGAGGTTCTTGACCCTCTGGATGAGCGTGGTGGGGTGGACGTCCAGCTGCTTGGCCAATTGCCTGTAGGAGCCCTGGCTGGACCTGCACATGAGTTCGATTATACGTTTGTCCAGTTCATCGTAATCAGAAAGCGACATCTGTATCCCAATTCGCCCTTAAATGACCGATTATGTTTATTAAGGTTCTCCGACCTGGGGTGCTGCGATACGATGACCGACGAGATCTTCAGGCATGATGGTTACGGGTTCGAGTTCGAGGCCAATGTGGCATCCGTCGACGGAGAAGAGGTGATCCTGGACAGCACCGCCTTCTATCCCGGGGGCGGGGGGCAGGTCTGCGACACGGGGGAGATCCGCGGATGCAGGGTCACCGAGGCGTTCTACAACAAGGACGGGGACATCGTCCACCGCGTGCCCGGCAACGACCTGAAGGCCGGGGAGAGGGTCTGGTGCAGCGTGGACTGGGACAGGCGCTACGACCTGATGCAGGGCCACACCGGGGAGCACCTCCTGTTCTGCTCGCTGAAGAGGCAGTGCCCGGACCTGACGATCGCGAAGATCATGATCTCGCCCGAGAGCAAGTACGTCATCGTGAGCCATGACCTGGCCTGGGAGCAGATAAGGGCCGCCCAGAGGTTCGCCAACCAGGCCATCGTGGACAACCTGTCGGTCACCAAGAGCATAATGGACCGCGACGACCCTGACCTGGAGAAGGTCAGGATCAAGCTGGACAGGATCCCCGAGGGCGAGGAGATATCCGTCGTGGCGATCGGGGACATCGACCTGTCCGCGTGCAGCGGGGTCCATGTCATGGAAACGTCAGAATTGGAGATGATCTTCGTGGACAGGAAAGTGTCTGCGGGGAAGGACGGCGTGGCCATCCACTTCAAGGTCGGCCAGGCCGCCAAGGACGCGGCCGCGGAGCTGTCGTCCATCGCGCTGGAAGCGGCCGATGAGATCGGATGCAAGGCCGAGGACGCCCCGAAGGCGGTGGCCAACATGAAGGCGTCCTCCGAGCTGTCGTCCAGGCTGCTGAAGCAGGCCGCCAGGCAGCTGGCCGCTTCGATAAGGCCCGAGGATGTGAACGGCACGGAGGTCTATTCCGCCATCCTCCCGGGCACGGAGAGGTCCGTGCTCACGGATGCCGCGGAGGCGGTCAAGTCCAGGGGAGGCGTGGCGCTCATCGTCGGGATGACGGACACGCTCTCCGTGATAGCCGCATCGGGATGCCAGAAGGCCGACTGCAAGAAGCTGCTGGCAGAGGTCCTCCCCGCATTCGGCGGCCGCGGAGGCGGGAAGCCCGACTTCGCCCAGGGCGGAGTGCAGGATGTTTCCAAAGCGGAAGAGGTCCTGGACGCCATGAAGGCCTGGGCTTCGAAGACGCTTATAGAAACGAGAAGGATGATTGAGGGAACATGGCCGGAATGAGGATGAACGACCGCCAGATGAAGCAGGCGATGAAGAAGATGGGCATAAAGCAGAACATCGTCGACGGAGTCACCGAGGTCATCATCAGAACGAAGGACAAGGAGATTGTCGTCACTGATGCGGAGGTCATCTGCGTCGAGATGGGCGGCTCCAAGAGCTATCAGGTCTCAGGTGCAGAGCAGGAGCGCCCATTGGGCTCCGGAGGACCGTCTGCCCCAGTCTTCCCGAGAGAGGACATCGAGCTTGTGATGTCCCAGACCGGGTGCGACGAGGCGAAGGCCCTGGAAGCGCTGGAGGCGGCCGAAGGCCAGCCTGCCGAAGCCATCCTGAAGATCATGGTCGGGTGATTCAGATGTGTCTAGCAGTTCCCGGGAAGATCGTGAGCATCGAAGGCGACATGGGCGAAGTGGACTTCGGAGGAGTGACCAGGAAGGCCAACCTCTCGATGGTCGATGCCAACGTCGGCGACTGGGCCGTGGTGCACGCGGGCTTCGCGATCCAGGTCATGGACGAGGAGGACGCTCAGGAGACCATCCGTCTCTGGAACGAGGTTCTCGACAGCGATGCCGTCACTTTCGAGTGAAAAACAACGCAGGACGGGGGGATGCCCCCCGCCGTGCTCATTTCTTCTTCTGTATCTTGCCGTCTTTCTTGAGGCGGACCACATGCGTCCCCTGGCTGGCGGCGACGCTCTTGGCGTACTCCTCGGCTTCGGCCTTGGTCTTGAACCTCTTCAGGGCCTTCTGCGCGTTCGCCTTCTTGACCTGCCATCCGCCGTCCGGATGGGGCGATACGAAGTACGCGCCGTTCTTGGGCTTCTCCGCCGGAGCCTCGGGGGCTTTCTCCGCAACGGGCTCCTCCTTTACAGGCTCCTCTTTCGCGGGCTCTTCCTTCTCTGCTGCTTTCTTTTTGAAGAATGCCATGCTCATCCCGGTAAGTAATCGCGATATCTCCCCTATATATGCTATGACCTCGTCTCCGCATGGAGTGCAGGCGCATGGGGCTCCGCGATGCAGCAATGCGCAATAGGCGAATGGCCGTGTCACAGCCTGAACGATCCGTAGTCGAATGCCCTTTCCGGACAGTTCTCCTCGCATCTCTGGCAGCTCGTCCCCAGGCAGTATCCTGTCCTGATCGAGAATGTACCGCCATCGGACGACAGCGCCTTCTCCGGGCATCCGCGGACGCATGCCATGCATCTGGAGCAATCCCATGAGGCGGCCATCACGGGGGAGATGTCCAGGACTTCCAGCCTGCCGCCGGTGTCGGCGATGTCCGTCTCGTGCAGCCTATCGATCTTCGCTTCCCCGTGCCCGTCCAGGTAGCCTTCGATGCCGTAGCGCTCCAGCGCCCTGCGGTACCTGCTCAGGGGCATCCCGTCGTTCCAGAACCCGAACTCGTATGTGTACAGGTCCCTGAAGATGTCGCTGGATGCGAACATGACATGGTCCGTCACCAGCCTGCTCCTGAGATCGTTGAGCCTGTCGAGGAGGGAAGGATTGAACGCGAGCTTCTTCGCCAGCTCGAGGGACGTGTTCCCGACCTGCAGGATTTCCGAGCATTCCAGCGGAATCAGCCCCACCTCTCTCGCCTTGAGGGGATCCACATAAGTCCCGGAGGCGCCTGCCATGTACATCCTCTTCACATCTGCGGGGTCCACGCCGGCCTTGATCATCAGGGTCAGATGCCCTGCCCTGATGGCACCGAGGGCCTTCCCGGCCTCTTTCAGGTCGGACGTGTCGAACCTGACCTTTCTGGTGATGCGGATCGGCCCGTTCTTGATCTCAGCATCGGATATGCGGCCGTCTGCGAACCCGGCATAGACGAGGGCCACCGCCCCCGTGCCGGTTATCCCGCTCGGCCTGATGCCCGAGCTGTCGGCCAGATCGCTGCGTAGGTTGATCACCGGCCCGTCCACCGGACGGAGGCCGCTGTCGAGGACCTTAGTCCTCCATCCGGAGGGTATGCGCTCAAGGTCGCAGACCGCCCCCGGCCCGGCAATCATCCCGCATGCAATCTGCTGCCCCTCCATGGCCGGTCCCGCGGCGGCGGATCCGGTGAAGATGCGGCCCCCCATCTTCAGGGCCATCTCCGCATTGGTCCCGTAGTCGGTGACCATGCACATGTCGTCTTCCAGGAATCCGGACTCCAGCATCATCGCCAGGGCATCGGCTCCGATCTCATGCCTGACCGACGGGGGGATGATGACATCCGACCCTTGGAATCCCAGGAACCCCCCGTCGATCACGTGGCCGACCCTGTCCACAGGCTCGATGTTCTCGGCCTTCAGCCTGTTCTCTCCGGCGTAGGCCAGGTCCCTTATGTCCGTGCCTTCGAAGACGGACAGCTGGATTGGGTTCCCGCAGACCGATATCCTCGATACGCCGCTACATCCGAGGCCGGCGATGACCTGCCTGACTGCATCGCACAGTATCCTGTGGGCCAGCCCCATCCCGTATTGGATAACGAACGTCATGTGGTCCATGACGTTGCATCCTGGAATCGGGTTGCGGGAGGTCATGCAGGTACCGAGGACCTTCTGTTCATCTATGTCGAGAAGCTGCCCCCTTATCCCGCTGGTCCCTATGTCTATCGCGATTGCCTATGATGCCATCCGCTTGCCCCCGTGCGTAAGAAGTTTCCGGCGGGGGAGTTCCCCGCCGAAGGCCTGCGGTCAGCTCTTGATCTCCTGCCAGGTCTTGCCTTCCATGATCTTCTGGGCTGTGTGCACCGTCTCCAGAGGGGACTTGGTGTACAGCGCGTTGCCGAAGGTGTCGACGAACGCCCTGGACACGGCGGCTCCGCCGCATGCTACGGACACTCCGGTCTTCTCATCGGCAAGGAGCTTGGCCGTAGCGGACAGCCCGGGCTTCGTGGTCGACATGAGCGTCGATCCGCATGCGAGCTTGATGTTGTTCTCCTTGACGGTCTTGAGGACCTCTTCGGCGGGGACGTCCCTGCCGATATCGAAGACCTTGTACCCGTTGGCCCTGAGGATGGCGGCGCAGATGTTCTTGCCGATGTCGTGC
>CAVHMZ010000008.1:5304-6446 GCA_963637225.1 Segatella hominis | reverse complement strand
CGCCTGCCGCCACGAACGAGACGATGTTCCCCTTGCTGGGGACGTCGCCTATCTTGTCCTGGCAGAGCTTGATCCCGGCCTGCATGGCATCGTTGGACATCAGAATCTCCGGAACGAAGGAGAGCCCCATGTCATACAGCTCGCATTGCACGGTGATCCCGGGCATGAGGGCGTTGGTGACGATGTCCACCGGGTCCTTCCCGTCTGCTATGAGCTCCGCGACCAGGGGCTCTACCGTCTTCTTCTTCCCGTCCAGGACGCCTTGGGAGACCGCTCTGTACTTGGGGTCGGAGGGGAAAACCTCGGCGATGATCTTCTCTGCGCTCTTTTCCTTCCTGCCCTTCTCGTCGATGATTCCGAGCTCGACGGCCATCCCTTCCTGGACGAGCTTGCTGAACCTGACCGGGTCCTCCGTGCGCATCTTCTCGACTTGCTGCATCACTATGTCCATCTGCATCAGAACACACCTCCTTCGAGCTCGTAGTCGGCCATTGCCTTGAGGTTCTTCGCCTTCGCCCTACCGTAAGCGCGGACGCAGTCGTCTGCATCGTTGATGTCCGGAACGGGGGTCTCCCTGCATGCCTGCACATAGGCCTTGAGGTTGGCGAGAGGTGTTCCGTTGGACACATCGCATGCCGTTCCCACGACGTTGACCCCCTCATGGATGCACTGCCGGGTCCTGGCGTAGACCTGCTCTGGAGTTCCATTGGGCATAAGATCTATGACATCCAGGCTGCCGAGGCATTGCATCTCGTTGCCGAGCGCCGCCCTGACGTACCACGCCGGCGGAGCGTCGAAGGAGAAGCAGTCCATGCCCGACTTCCTGATCAGGGGCAGGAGCTTCTCTGTGTGCCCGCACATATGCAGGATCTTCGGGGCGCTGACGGCTCTGGCGAACTTCTGGTGGTACGGCAGCACGAACTCCTTGTAGGTCTCCGGAGATATCAGGTCGCCGGATGCCGACGGGTCTGCCGGGAACAGGATGTGTGCTCCGGCCGCCACCATCTTCCTGCCGTATTCTATGCAGAACTCGGTGGCCGCGGCAATGGCCTCATGGGCCTTCTCGGGGTCGGTTACGGTCATCATGACCAGCTTCTCTACGCCCATGATGTGCCCTGCGACCGTGAACGGGGCGGTGATGA
>CAVHMZ010000008.1:0-5211 GCA_963637225.1 Segatella hominis | reverse complement strand
CGCAGTACCTCTCACGGAGGATTCCGATCGCCTCCAGGACCACGGCGGCCCTGTCCTTCTTGTAGAAGTCGTCGTCCCACGAGATGTCCTTCGGATCGGTGTAGGCCGGGCCGGTCACAGGAGGCCTGTCAGGCTTGTTCCAGTCAAGCTTGCATCCCAGGACCTCCGCTTCGAGAGAGATGTCGAATTGAGGTCTGGCGGCCTCGATTCCGCATACTTCGTAAGGCGCTGCGGCCAGGTCTGCCATCATCTTCGGGTCCCTGTGGGCCTTGGGCCATGATGCTCCGCACCACTCCATGAGCTCCTTGGTGGTCTGAGCGAGGGGATTGGCCGGCGGGACGTAGTCCACGCGGCCTCCTAGCACTGCTGCGAGGGCGCGCCTCGCAGGCGTCATTTCAGTGGTCATTTCGATTCCTCCTATGCGTCCGTTTGGACACTGGTAGATAGATTCCGATAGACAGTATATAATGCGAGGTCGTCTAGGCGAAGGGTCCGAGTTTTAGAGGTCATTGAAAGGGAATATGGCTGATGATTGGAGTTGGAGGTATAATCTAACTGGATGTAACTTGAGAAAGCATTTTATATTATGAACACAGGCACACATCCATCATTCTGCTTTCGCAGCCTTGTCGGCATATGGCCCCCCGTCTCAGATGTAGATCGGGGCACGGGCCTCTCCGTCCGTTCCGGGGTTGCATCAACGTGCAGCGCCCAGAAGAAAACTTATCAGTTAACATTATATACCATAACGACATCCCACGTTTCGGTATGACGGCCATAGCGGCGGGGTCACACCCGGTCCCATTCCGAACCCGGCAGTAAAGTCCGCCCGCGTATCTGTCTGTACTGTATTGCGCAAGCGTACGGGAACTCAGACACGCTGTCAGCCACTTTTCCTATTCATCTCGTGGCCGAGAGGCCGTTGATTCCGCCCATAAGACACTTTTATAGTGGAACCATAATGCGCCAGCGATGATGTTGATCAAGCTTGGCGGGAGTGTCATAACGGACAAGTCCCAGTACAAGACATTCAACCGCGAGCAGGCTGTCAGGCTCTGCCAGGAGATCGCTCAATCCGGGCGCGGGACGGTCATCGTCCACGGCGCAGGCTCCTTCGGGCATATGCTCGCCAAGAAATACTCCATACAGAACGGGCTGGTCGATTACGGCCAGGTGCCCGCCGCCGCCCAGGTGCATCACGATGCCATGGAGCTCGGGATGCTCTTGACACAGGTGCTGATCCAATGCGGCATCCCCGCGGCCTCCGTCGCACCGGGCAGCTGCTTCGTCATGGACGAGGGGAAGCTCATCGTAAAGGACGACGAGGCCGTCCGCGCCCTGGCCCACATGGGCATAATGCCCGTCACGTTCGGAGACGTGGTCATGGACCGCAGGCGCGGGTTCGGGATCTGCTCCGGGGACCAGCTGATGGAGGCCATGGCCGGGATATTCCGTCCGGACAGGATCGTCTTCGTATCGGACATCGACGGCCTCTACACCGCCAATCCCAAGACCGATCCCCACGCGGAGTTCATACCGGAGGTCACCCCGGAGGTGCTGGAGAAAGTCTCCTCGGTCTCCGACGTCGACGACGTCACCGGCGGGGTCCGCAACAAGATGGAGGCCATGCTCCGCATGTGCGGAGAGGGAAGGGACTGCGTGCTGGTCAACGGCACCGTCCCGGGAAGGCTGCTGGCGCTGCTGAAGGGCGAGGAAGTCCCCTGCACCGTCGCAAGGATGTGACCGTATGACGCAGATAAGAGACAGGAAGGCAGACCACATCGACATATGCATGAACGAGCGCATCGCGCCCGGATACTGCTACTGGGACGACGTCAGGCTGGTGCACAACGCCCTGCCCGAGATCGATGCCGACGACATCGACATGTCGTGCACGCTCTTCGGCAAGGATCTGGAGTTCCCGCTGATCGTCACGGCGATAACCGGAGGGTTCCCCGGAGCCGTCAAGATCAACGGCAACATCGCCGAGGCCTGCGCGGAGCTGGGCATCGGGATGGGCGTGGGGAGCGAGAGGGCCGGGGTCGCAGGAGTGAACCCCGAGAGCTATTCCGTGATCAAGGACCACGACGTCCCGCTGGTCATCGGGAACGTCGGGGCCCCGCAGCTGGTGTCTCAGAAGAGCAAGGACCTGTTCAGCTCCGAGATGGTCGGGCAGGCCAGGGACCTCATCGGCGCAGATGTCGTGGCCATCCATCTGAACTACCTGCAGGAAGTGGTTCAGCCCGAGGGCGACGTGAACGCCGCGGGCGTCACGGATGCCATCCGCGGGCTGGCGCGCGACCACAGGATAATCGTCAAGGAGACCGGCGCGGGGATATCCCGCGATGTGGCCGAGAGGCTCAAAGGGACCGGGATCCTGGGCATGGACATCGCCGGGATGGGGGGCACGAGCTTCTCCGCCGTGGAGCTCTACAGGGCCATGGATGCCGGCGACGAGGTCCGCACCAACATGGGCGAGACGTTCTTCGACTGGGGGATACCGTCCCCTGTGTCCCTTCACGAGGTCCGCGGGTGCGGGCTTCCGATAATCGCCTCCGGCGGGATCCTGGACGGGATCCATGTCGCGTGCTCCATAGCCATGGGGGCAACGTGCGCCGGAGTCGCCAACGCCGTCCTCAAGGAGGCGACGCAGTCGGCGAAGGCCGTCGAGGAGAAGCTCACGGTCATCAGGGAGGAGCTCAGGGCCGCCATGCTCCTCACGGGGTCCAAGGACCTCGGGGCCCTCTCGAAGGCCAGGCATGTGGTCCTCGGACAGTCAAGGCAATGGATAGATGCATTATGATAGACGCCAAAGAGTATCTGAAGAAGATGTCCGCCGAGCTCGACGGACCGATAAAGAGCTACATCGGGGACGAGGAGCCCTCCAACCTGATGGAGGCATCCCGCCAGTACCCCTACGCGGGCGGCAAGAGGATGCGCCCGGCCATGGCCGTCGCCTGCTGCAGGGCGGTGGGCGGGGACGGGGCCAAGGCGGTCCCCCTGGCGGTGGCCGTCGAGTACATCCACAACTTCACCCTGATCCACGACGACCTGATGGACGGCGACGCCGTCCGCAGGGGCATGCCCACGATCCATGTGGGATACGGGATGCCCACCGCCGTCCTCGCAGGGGATGCGCTGTTCGCCAAGGCCTATCAGATCATCTGCGGGCTCGATATCCCTGCGGACAGGATGAGGGACGCCCTGAAGTACGTCAGCGATGCCGTGTGGGACCTTGCCCGCGGGCAGCAGATGGACGTCAACAACGAGGGGCGGATCGTCGCCGAGGACGTCTACATCGAGACGATCAAGCTGAAGACCAGCGTCCTGTTCGCCGCGGCGGCGGCCGGAGGCGCCATCGTCGGGGGAGCGGACGAGAAGACGGTCAGGGCGATCAACGAGTACGCCCTCGACGTCGGGCTGGGGTTCCAGATGTTCGACGACTACCTCGGCATCGCCGGGGACCCCGCCAAGACCGGGAAGTCCGTGGGGAACGACATCCGCAAGGGCAAGTGCACCTGCATGGTCACCCACGCCATCCGCTCGATAAAGGACTCCAAGGACCTGGAGGAGTTCAAGTCCATCCTCGGGAACATGGACGCCACCGACGAGCAGTGCGCCCGCGCCATGCAGATCATGCGCGACGCAGGCTCCATCGATTACGCCTTGGACCTGGCGAAGCAGAAGATCGACTCCGCCATCTCCAAGATTCGGTTCCTGCCCGAGAGCGAGGACAAGGACTTCATGATCGCGCTGGCGAGATTCGCCATCGACAGGGAAGTCTGAGGCTTCAGCAATCTTCAATCCCGGTCTCGGTTATCCGGTACCGGGTCTTCCTCCCCTCGGGGAGGCTCCTATGCTTCACTATCACGGCCTGGCGCACGCCTTCCGATCTCTTCTCAAGGAGTATTATGGTCTTCGCGTTGTGGTGCAGCGCATGGCCGCCCAGGAACTCCACTCCGCCGGTGCCCATGTTGGCGTAGACCTGCGATGTCACCACGATGGCGATCTCGTACTTCCGGGCGGTGTTCAGCAGGACCTCTGTCTGCCTTATGAAGTCGTTCCTCGCTTTCGGGTCGTCGTGGTTCAGGCGGTAGAACATCGTGAGGGAGTCGATCACGACAAGGGATATCGTGCCGGTGGCGGCGATCTTCTCTATCTTGTCTATGCGGTCGGACTGCTCTTCGAAGCTGTGGACCTGGAAGATCAGGAGGTTCCTCATGGCATCCTGCCGGGAGGCGAACACCTGCGCGAGCCTGTCCGCGGAGAGGCCTTCGGTGTCTATGTAGGCGACCTTCTGTCCCTTGCAGGCTACATCGCGGGCTATCTGGAGGCACACATTGGTCTTGCCTGCTCCGGCCTCTCCGTAGAATAGCGTAACGCTTCCTTTCTCGACCCCTCCTCCCAGGAGGCGGTCGAACTGGGGGCAGCCCAGCTGTATCCTGTCCACGCTAAGGCAATCGCGACCGACGATAAAACGGTTGACATCTCTTTCTGTGCAGGGGTGGCGCCTAATGCCAGGAGCCTACGCGGTCGGATCGTGTTCGGTTTTCAGAGCTTATTTGTCCTCCAATCTGGAATCTGGTTTTATAATCCGAGAAGGATGAATCATCCAACTGGATTGCCGGGGCAACTCTCTGACGATTCAGATATGTGAAGTGTTTATCATGAGATTCACAGGAGAGAATGGCGGATCCGCGGATCCGCAGGGTTCCCCTATGGCACGGAGGGCGAGATCGT
Organism: Segatella hominis; assembly: GCA_963637225.1. Taxonomy (GTDB): domain Archaea; phylum Thermoplasmatota; class Thermoplasmata; order Methanomassiliicoccales; family Methanomethylophilaceae; genus Methanoprimaticola. The sequence goes on along the minus strand of CAVHMZ010000008.1, from coordinate 471 downwards.
TCGCCTTTGTAGCCTTCTTTGCGGTGGTTGCGTGCGCGATAGCGCTTGCGATGCCGAACGGGGGGGGGGTATTGGGTATCCGATGCTGGATGCGCGATTGCGATCGATTCCATTGTTGCTCCGACGGCTGACGGAACGGAGGGCAGAGAGCCGGAGGACGGGGATTCTGCTGGCGTTTCTGCAGATGAATGTGCTTCGCCGCTGGGCAGTCTCGCGCAGATAAGTGGGATGCATTACAGGGGGCCTTGCGGAAACGGGCTAATGTACGAGTACTACGATGTCAACTACATAAGAAAAGTCTCAATATATTCAATCGGAACTGGAGATGGAGTGATGACGGAGTATGAGGAATCTGGGTCAAATGTGGCGCCGTGGTATGATAATTACGGAACAGTTCATGGATACGAAGTAATAATCGGAGAGGGAGTCAATGTTATCGGGTCATATGCGTTTTCTGGCCAATCTATGATG
>CAVHMZ010000007.1:0-7051 GCA_963637225.1 Segatella hominis | reverse complement strand
TGTCCGCCGTGTCCGGAATCACCTACTCCTGGTGGTCGGACTCGGAGAACAGCGACATCGACATCAACACCGGCGATCTGGATGTCACGACATCCGATTACAAGGTTACCCTCGACGAGTCGAAGCTGGCTTCGGCGGATAAAGTTCCCACGCATATTGCGATGTACTACGGCAAGGACGGATCAACGACTGCCGAGGCCATATACATACCTCAAACCGAGAATCCGGATGCTTTGAACCTGAAGATCGAATACACCGTTACGTTCACATCTACGGTGAACTATGCTGCAACTGTCGATGTCAAAGGCCCTCAGGGAATCACATACACGGCTACGGCAACAAAGGATAGCGAAGGTGCGCAGAGCCTTCCCCAGGCGATATCTGAGAATGCCACCTTAGACGGCAAGAAGACGCATACCTTCAATGTGACGATTCAGATAACCAAGATGAGTAAGAACCTCAGCGGTGCAAAGATGGAGCTCATCAACACCATCACCCAGGGCCGGATAATCACTACTGCAGATGAATTCAAAGCAGCGATCGAATCCAAAATGCCAGGAATCAGCCTTGGAGCTGACCTCACGTTGACCGATGCCCTGCTTCTGAACGACGGGATTGCCAGGACCATTGATCTGAACGGTCACACCTTGGCAGCGAATGGATCTGAAAGTGAGACGATCCAATACATAACAGGTTCTATCAGTTATGCGATAGAGGTAGCTAATGGCTCGACGTTAAACTTCATTGGAGGATCATCTCAGAATGCCGATATCACAAGTACTACAGACTGCCTCTTCTTGGTCAACGGCGGAACTCTCAACGTATCCGGAGGAAATTTCAGTGTCAGGTCCCCGCTGAATGTGTTCAATGGCGGAAATGCTACGTTCAGTGGCAGTATAATCAACAACAGCTCATGGATAAAGGTTGGAGTAGTAAATGCAGAATATAAAGGCAGCGACTTCTTAACGTTCACCAATGTCACGATGAACACCAAAGGAGATTGTTGCATAGGAGCCTTCAAAAACTGCAATGTAACGATTACCGGAGGAAGCTACACCAGTAACTATGGTAGTGCCTTCTTAACAAATGGATCTACGGGGACAGGAAACCAGACTTGGAACATCAGCGGAGCGACATTCAATGTGGACCTCGAAGGATACAATGAACCAGACAAGGGTGAGACATTGTCCTGTGCAATCCAGTGCCACAACACCCGTACTTGGAATATATCAGACTGCACATTCAACGTAAAGGACGGTGTCGCAATATCCGTCAGGGGTGGCCAGACGACGATTTCGGGTTGTACATTCAATATGGTGTCTTCCGGTACTACAAAGACCGGGGCGTTGCAGTTCACTGACGTGTGCAAGTATATTGAATCTGGACATGCGGTAGCAGTCTGCTTAATCGATGGATCATATGGCTGCGACAGCACAACTTCCTTGACTTTCAACGGAGTTACACAGTCTATCGCTCATCAGCATAATATGACGGAAACCGCACTGAATCATTATACAATTACGTATCTTGGCCCTAATTCCAGCAGCTCCAGCAGCTCTGATAGTCCTAGCTATTGAGCGCGGGAGGCGATCGTATGTCAGAAGGATGCGAATTCAAGACGACTGTCAGGGACGACGGCGATTCGAAGCATGTTGTCAAGTACAGTGAGAATCTGAACATCCGGATCTCTGCTGATGTGCAATCGGACGGTACTCGGAAGAATGTGCATATAACCGATCAGGATCGCGGGAAGAAGGATCCTCTCAGGCATCCTGATCCGGACAAGAATGATTGCGACAGCTTCTTCTGAATCTGTTCGAACTGTCCGGACGGCTCTTGCAGCCGTTCGGACTACCAAGCCCTCTATTTAAACGGGCCTTCGGGCTCGCCTTTCAAACGATTTTACTCTTTTGAGCATCGTAGCATACAGTCTTCATCACCGATGACGATCTTAGTCTGGTAGGATATCTCTGTTCATCGGATGCATCGGCATCAATCTCCTCGCGAGGACTGTAAGATGCCTTCCTCTATGCTGAATTTCCGCCATCCAGCCAGTAGCAGGCCCCTTCAGAGCGAGATGGATTTTAGCTGATGTGGGCAACTCTGTCCGTCTATCGTTTATCTGACAAGGGTCGTCAACAATGCAGACGTGGTTGCCTGCCGTCGTAAGAACAAGCAGAACCGGAAAAGGTGAGGCCCCGGTCTCCCGGAGCCCCGGTTTCACTCCTTCTTGAGAACGCGCCCGCACTTGGGGCACCATTCGGCTCCGGGAGGGATCGGGTTGTCGCAGTCGGGGCACGTCTCCGTCTCTCCTTCGGAAACCTCGACGCTGCCGTCCTCGTGGACGATCTCCGTCTCGGACCCTTCGAACTTAGCTCCGCACTTGGGGCAGACATCTGCATCGGACGGGACCTCGGCGCCGCATTCGGTGCACTGGAAGAAGTCCTTCTTCTTCGCCCTCAGCTCTTCGGGGACGTCGATGTACGTTCCGCACTTCCTGCAGTTGATCTCTCCGGGGAGGACCATCGCGCCGCAGTTCTTGCACCTGCCGTATCCCTGGGGGTACAGCCTGCCTTCGGCCTCCATCTTCTTGCGGCTCTTCTCGGCGCTGCGCCTCATGACCGCGGAGAATATCAGGATCATGAAGAAGATCACAAGGGCGAACGCGACAGTGTATGCGGTCCCGCTGAAGCAGACCGCGGTGCGGTTGCATCCCATGTCGATCATGAATGTGGCCCTTTCGGCGGAGGAGATCTTGTTGTCGGAGTTGAGGATGCCCAATCCGACGAGGTAGAGCTTCCCGTCGTCGAGCTTGTAGCCGTTGACGGCGCAGCTGTAGACGTGCTTCCCGTCCTTCAGCCCCTCGTATGTGACGGTTATGATCCCGTTCTTCCCCTCTTCGTACTTCGGATCGGACGTCTCTCTGTAGATTGTCGAATCTCCGGCCGCCCTGTTGGGCGTCCCGAACGCGATCCCCTGAACGGGCACGGATTCCATTATCGCATGCCATTCCCTCGGAGACTCGTCATCTCCGGGCAGGCGGGTCTCGGAAACGATCGAGAACGTCATGGTGCCGGCGTTCTCGTCGCAAACGATGTTCTGGACGGTATCCTTCTCGGTGGTCTTGATCCCGTTCTCGTAGGCATCTATCGTGCCGCTGTACGCGAACGTCCCGGCCGTGATGGCCATGACGGCGAAAACGACGCCGATGATCGTCTTGATCTTCACGGATCCGACCCCGAGTATGTGGGGGATCATGTAGAGGACCACTGCAACGACGAAGAAGCCCATGCATGCGGTGCCCATATAGATCTCGAGCACCAGCGCGATGGCCAATGCTGCGACGATCCCGGCCCATTGCTTGGTCGTGAGGTCTCTGAACTCCTGGACGAGGCTGGAGCCAAAGCCGGTTGCGGTTTCAGTCATTGCCGGACGAACTATGTGACTAGTAGATAAACGTGAGCGAATCTCCGACGTCCCAGCCGTTCCGACAGGCTGGCGGACAATCCTGCGTTATGTCCTGCGCCGGTTAAGTACGGGCGACGAGATACTGCATCCATGGCGATATTGACGCTCACGTGTCCGAAATGCGAGAAGACGGCATACATCGACTGCGAGGACGACGAGTCCTACTGCCTTCACTGCGGCAACCACTTCACGCCCGAGGAGAGGGCCGAGGCGGACTCGTCCGGGCTCTACGACCTGATCGAGTCCATCGACTACTACGATGCCAACATCGAGCGCTTCAGCAAGAAGCCCTGGTACGACGACATGATCGGATTCCGCACGGTCCTCTTCGAGGAGGGCCCGGCCAAGGCCGCGAAGGTCTTCGACGACCTGATGGCCTCCAATGTGGAGGACATCAGCATCGCCGAGTGCGCGACGGCCATCATCGTGGACTGGACGATGACGGAAGTGGATGCCCCTGCCGGGTACAGCGGCGGGGTCCTCGACCTGATCGAGGTCCTGTGCAAGTACACGGGCGAGAAGCCGTACGATGTCATGAGCCCCATGCTCAGCGTGCTCCTGGCTTCGTTCGCGCACGCCTCGGACAGCGCAGACGGGCTCAGGAAGGACATGGGGTCCGCCCTCATGCTGATGATGGAGACCATGCGCTGCGCATACGACCTCATCGGCGTCCTGGAGATGTGCATCGATTACATCAGGTTCACGGACAGCTGCGTCGAGGCCATCGACTCCCTGACCGAGGACGATGCGGCGCTGGCAGAGCATGTGGAGCATATCGATGCCCTGAGGGACTTCGTGAAGGTCATCGGGGACACCATCTCGGATGCGACTTCCGACGAGTCTGCCGTGGACGATGCCGTCGCGGCCTGGTTCGAGGCAGACAAGATCGACCACGGGGACGACATCATGGCGTTCACCAAGGAGTTCCTGGGCGGTAGCTCCGACAGCGCCGCCCTCAAGCCCCTCGTCGACAGCTACATCAGCAGCTACATGAGCCGTTCCGCATGATATCCGGCCTATGGCGCGGCGCCGGGTCTCCAGAGCGCCGCGTTTTAGGTTAATGCTTAATAGTGGCGGCCCTTGACTGGGAATCTGGAGGCAGCTTGTGGCAACTATCGAGGAGCAGATAAAGGAATTGGAGGATCAGATCTCCAAGACCAAGTACAACAAAGCTACCGAAGGCCACATAGGGAAGCTGAAAGCGAAGATCGCCAAGCTCTCCCAGGAAGAGGAGAAGAGGCGCGCCTCCAAAGGCCCCACGAAAGGATTCTATGTGAAGAAGGCGGGGAACGCCACCGTGGCCCTCGTCGGATTTCCTTCCGTGGGAAAGTCCACCCTTCTGAACCAGCTCACCGGCGCGAAGTCCGAGGTCGGAGCATACCACTTCACCACCCTGGACGTCGTCCCCGGAGTGATGGAGTACAACCATGCCAAGATCCAGATCCTGGACATGCCCGGCCTCATCAAGGACGCGTCCAGAGGGAAAGGGCGCGGGCGCGAGGTCATCGCCGCGGCCAGGGCATCTGATGTCATCCTTCTCGTGGTGGACATCTTCAATCCCAACATGAACGTCCTGTTCAAGGAGCTGTACAACGCGGGGATAAGGCTCAACCAGAAGCGTCCCGACGTGGTCATCACCAATTCCGACCATGGCGGGATCCTCGTCAAGCCGACTCTGAAGCTCACGAAGATCGATGCGGACACGATCAAGGACATGACATCCGCATACGGCCATGTGAACGCCACCGTCGTCGTCCGCGAGGACATCAACGTGGAGCAGATGCTCGATGTGCTGGCCGGCAACAGGGTGTACATCAAGGCCGTCATGGCGATCAACAAGGTCGACCTGGCGAAGCCCGGGCAGCTCGAGGCCGTCCAGGAGATGCACAGCCAATACCGCACCGTGCCGATATCCGCGGCCACAGGGTTCGGGATGGTCGATCTCAAGCAGGCCATATACGACACGATCGACATGATCAGGATCTACCTGAAGCCCCAGGGCCAGGAGGCCGACATGGACGTGCCCCTGATCGTCAAGCGCGGCAACACCATCGGGGACGTGTGCGAGCTCATCCACAGGGACTTCAGGAACAATTTCCGCTACGCCATGATATGGGGGACCAGCGCGAAGTTCCCCGGCCAGACGGTCGGGATGGACCACGTGGTCAACGACCGGGATGTCGTCTGCATCATCGTGAAGAGATGAGCTTTGTCCGCCATCGGACAGCTCCGTTCTTATCCGTCCATTGCGTCGCATAAGGGTATTAAAGGTTCCCTGCTATCGGCTCTCATGGCAAAAAGGGACTTGATTTCAGTTTCCGATATGCAGGACGTCTGGCCCGACATGGTCGAGCTGGCCATCAAGCTCAAGGCCGAGCGCGGCCACCACGGGGCTCCCCTTGCCGGGAAGACCCTTGCGATGATATTCGAGAAGCCCAGCACCCGCACCAGGATCTCCTTCGATGTGGCAATCACCGAGCTGGGCGGGCATGCTCTCTACATCGATGAATCCAAGATGCAGATGGGCGTCCACAGCGAGACCGTCGAGGACACCGCCCGCGTAATGAGCCGCTTCGTCCACGGGATCATGTACCGCGCTTTCGATTACAAGATGATGGACCAGTTCGGGGAGTACGCCACCGTCCCGGTCATCAGCGGGCTCGACAACCTCGAGCACCCCTGCCAGGCCCTCGCGGACATGGTCACCATCAAAGAGAAGCTCGGAGGGTTCCGCGGCAAGAAGCTCGTGTACCTGGGGGACGGCAACAACGTGTGCAACTCCCTGCTCTACGCCTGCGCCATCATGGGGATCGACATGGTCGCTTGCTGCCCTGCGGTCCGCATGCCCAATGCGGAGATCATGTGGCGCGCCACGAAGATAGCCGAGGAGAACGGCTCCAAGATCATCGCGTCCCACGATCCCAAGGAGGCCTGCCAGGACGCCGATGTGCTCTACACCGACACGTGGATCTCCATGGGAGACTCCACGCCGGAGGCAGAGGCCATCAAGCTCTTCCAGGCGTATCAGATCAACAGCGACCTGCTGAAGATCGCCAAGCCCTCCTGCATCGTCATGCACTGCCTCCCCGCCCACCGCGGCCAGGAGATCGCCGCAGAGGTCATGGACGGCCCCCAGAGCGTCGTCTTCGACCAGGCGGAGAACCGCCTGCACGCCCAGAAGGCTGTCCTGTACACCCTGATGAAGGACTGACAAACCATTTTCCGGCGGGAGACTGCCGGATCTCTTTGCATTCTCTATCCAATCTGGCTGATCTCCGTGCTCCGTTTCTGCCGGCGGATCCGCTGCAAGAAACGCAGGCCGCGACCTTCGGGAATCGATATAGAAGAGTGAGCCCCCCGAAGGGGGTAAAGGGTTTCATGAATCTGCTTATGCCAGGGACTTGATGGCCTTGACGAGGGCTTCCATGTTCTCGTCGGGGGTGGCGACGGCGATTCCGCATCCGGAGGAGATGACGTTGAATCCGGCGTTGGCGGAGCGCAGAGCGGCCTCCTTGACCTCCTCAGGGGTTCCCTGGAACAGGGGCCTGACGGATCCGACGTTTCCGACGAGGACGGTCTTTCC
>CAVHMZ010000006.1:2290-6703 GCA_963637225.1 Segatella hominis | reverse complement strand
TTCCCACAGACAGGGAACAGCCCGGATCGGCTGTTGCTCAGCGCCTCACCGGCGTCTCGGAATTGCCGAACAGAATACGGCATACGACTCTCCGGGGACATTGGCGAGTCAATTATTTATAGAAGTTCTAACACTAGAATCCACCTGACAAGACCTCCGCACGAGCGGGGGCAGGAAAAAATGCGAAGGCGGAAATCATGTCGAAGAAACAGTTCAAGACGGAATCCAAGCAGCTGCTCAACCTTATGATCAACTCGATCTACACTCACAGGGAGATCTTCCTGAGGGAGATCGTCTCCAACGCCTCGGATGCCATAGACAAGCTCCTGTACAGGTCGCTGAGCGACCCCTCGGTGACGGTGTCCCGCGGGGACTTCAGGATCGATGTCTCCGCCGACCCGGAAGCGCGCACGGTGACGGTGAAGGACAACGGGATCGGGATGACCAAGGAGGACATGGACAGCAACCTCGGGGTCATCGCGCACAGCGGGTCCCTGGACTTCAAGAAGGGGATGGAAGAAGGCTCGGATGTCGACATCATCGGGCAGTTCGGAGTCGGGTTCTACTCCGCGTTCCTCGTCGCCGACAAGGTCACCGTCAGGTCCAGGGCCTACGGCCAGGACCAGGCGTGGGAGTGGGCCAGCGAGGGCGCCGACGGGTACACGATAAAAGAATGTCAGAAAGACGGATGGGGGACGGAGGTCGTCATGCACATCCGCGAGGACGACGAGAACGAGGAGTACTCCGAGTACCTGGACATCGGCGCCCTGAGGAGCCTGGTGAAGAAGTACTCCGACTACGTCCGCTGGCCGATCCACATGGAGATCGAGAAGGAGGACTATGTGGAGACCGGCGAGAAGGACGAGAACGGAGAGCCGAAGAAGGAATGGGTCTCGAAGACCGAGGACCAGGTCGTCAACTCCATGGTGCCCATCTGGCAGAGGGACAAGTCGGAAGTCACCGACGAGGACTGCAAGAAGTTCTACAAGGAGAAGTTCCGCGATTGGGAGGACCCGGTGTCGGTGATAAGGGTGAACGCGGAGGGGGCGGTGAACTACCGCGCCATGCTGTTCATCCCCAAGGTCGCGCCGTACAACTTCTACAGCAGGGAGTTCGAGCCCGGGCTGGAGCTGTACTCCTCCGGCGTGATGATCATGGACAAGTGCAAGGACGTCCTTCCCGACTGCTTCAGGTTCGTGAAGGGGATTGTGGACTCTCCTGACCTGTCGCTGAACATCTCCAGGGAGATGCTGCAGCACGACAGGCAGCTATCCGTGATCAGAGGGAACATCGAGAAGAAGGTCAAGAACGAGCTGGCCAGGCTGCTGGAGGAGGACAGGGAGACGTACCTGAAGTTCTTCGAGAGCTTCGGGCCCCAGCTCAAGTACGGCATCGTGGAGGACTTCGGGGCCAAGGCGGACATGCTGAAGGATCTGGTCCTGTTCGAGTCCTTCGAGAAGGGCGAGAAGGTCACTCTGAAGGAATACAGGGATGCCATGCCGGAAGGCCAGAAGAAGATCTACTACGCGGCGGCGGAGAGCATCGCCCGGGCGAAGCAGGTGCCGCAGACGGAGCTGGTCAGGTCGAAGGGGTACGACATCCTGTGCCTCGGAGAGGACGTGGACGAGTTCGCGATCAGGACCCTGAGGGAGTACGACGGCATGGAGTTCTGCGACGTCGCCGGGAACGATCTGGACCTGGAGACCGAGGAGGAGAAGAAGCAGAGCTACGAGAAGCAGGAGGCCGAGAAGGACGTTCTGGAGTTCATCAAGGAGTCCCTGGGGGAGAAGGTGTCCGACGTGAAGGCGTCCAGGAACCTGAAGACCCATTTCGTGTGCCTGAGCACCGGCAGCGACGTGTCCCTGGAGATGGAGAAGTACTTCGCATCAATCCCGGGCTCGGAGAACGGAAGGGTGAAGGCCAAGAGGGTGCTGGAAGTGAACACCGATTCTCCCGCCTACCAGAAGTTCAAGGAAGCCTACGCTTCCGACAAGGATAAGGCGAAGGCCATGGCGGAGATCATGTACGACCAGGCCGTGCTCATAGCGGGGCTCCCCCTGGACGATATGCTCGGGTACTCCGAGAAGGTGTTCGGGCTGTTCTGAAGCCCCGATGAGGGGGCCCGAGCCCCCTCGCCCATCGAACGAGATCGCCATTGCGCCGCTCGGACAGATGCCGTTGCCACGGAATCCATGGGCAGGGCAGGCTCGATGCCTATGCCTGCGGAACGGATTCCAGATCTTGCGGGGCCTTCTGTTGAAGAGCGTAGTCTGTCTTGTCTTGGGTTTCGGGAGGCCGGGCTCGAAGCAAGAGGTCAGCGCTACCAATTCCATCGACAGCTCGTATGCCCTCTCGGCATCTTCGGGCGTAATATTCTCGCGAATCGCGGACGGATAAGCAGCCTGCGTCGCATACGGAGTGAGTTCTGACGCTATCTCGAGGGCTCTGCTCTTGCCATTGAAGTCCGGAAAGCTTTCGACAAGGATATTTTGATCATGAGTCCAACCGACATCCGTTCCCAAGAGCAATAGGCGGGCTTTCAGGATCTTTTCAGCAAAACGGGCTGCGAGCATACAACCATTCCCATAATTGGCGAACCCCATCAGGCGGACGTATTCCAGCAGATCGCGATCTTCTTCAGCGGCCTTGTAGTATTCTGCTGCCAGATCCTGTGCCGTTATGGCATCTGTCCTGTCAGGGCGACTCATATGCAACCACCCCGGTGCGCAAGATCTCGCTCGCAAAAGAATACACATTGTCTTTGTTAGCTTCGTACTCGGAAGGCGTCATGACCAGCACATCCATGGGCATCATGAATCCCTGTGTCTGCCTGTATATCGCAGCCGCACGCCTGGTACCTTTCAGGTCCGTATCCATCACAACGAGGATGTCGAGATCGCTGTGGTCCCCAGCCTCATGACGTGCTACCGACCCGAAGATTATGATCATCTTAGGCGAAAACACAGTGGCTATCCTGTCGATAATCGAGTCTACCACCTCGTAGTTGAACATCTATATCCCCGATTAAGAATCAGATAGGCCTTATTAACGATTCGGGCTAGGTTTATTCTGTCCGATGGCGGTGTCTGAAGACCACCCTTTATTACGGATACCTGCATCCTGCACGCATTATGCCCGTAGTGAGGAAGGTCAAGGCAGGGTGGTGGAACGCGTTCCGTCCGTGGACGCTCCACGGAGCCGTCGTGCCCGTCCTCATCGGAGGCGTCGTCGCATACTGCGGCGAGTCCTTCGGCCTCATCGGATGGGCGATGTTCCTGCTCATCCTCGCGGGAGGCATCCTCCTGCAGTCGGCCTGCAACCTCCTGAACACCTACGGCGATTTCGCCAAGGGCACGGACACGGTCGAGAACGAGACCAGGTCGCCGGAGCTGGTCACGGGCGTGCTGAAGCCGGAGAGCGTCCTCATGGCGGGCCTCGCCTGCCTGGGCATCACCTGCCTCATAGGGCTCGCGTTCATATGGCACGTGGGCTGGGGAATCCTGATCTACGGCCTCCTCGGGCTCGCCGGAGCGGGGATGTACACCGTGGGGCCGGCGTACAAGTACTACGGCCTGGGGCAGCCTTCCGTGTTCCTGATGATGGGCATCCTGATGCCCCTGGGGACGTACTACGTGCTCACGGGCGAGATCTTCTCCCGGGAGGTCCTGCTCCTGAGCCTGCCCAACGCGTTCCTGATCACCTCCGTCCTGACGGGGAACGAGGCCAGGGACTATCACGAGGACAGGAAGGCAGGCGTTGGGACGCTGTGCGGGCACATGAGCTACGGTCATGCGCTGGCCCTGTACAGGGCCATGTGCGGCATCGCGTTCCCGGTGCTGGCAGTCCTCCTGGTCGCGGGGGCGGCCCCGCCGGGCTGCGCCCTGGCGGCGCTGTCCCTGCGGGACTGGAGGGTCCTTTACAGGAACTCCATGGATGCCGCGTCCGACCCGCACGCGAGCTTCATGCTCGTCCCATTGGCGTTCAAACTGAACTGGCATTTCGGCGTGCTGCTGGCTGCCGGGTACCTGCTTTCCGATTGCGTTGCAACGGTGATATGATATGACAGAGGAAGAGCTCAAGAAAGGAGTCCAGTTCGAGGGCAAGGAGGCGTATGTGAAAGACGTCTTCACCGAGATCGCCGACTACTATGACGAGATGAACGAGATCATGAGCATGCACATGGTCCAGGGGTGGCACCGGTACATGATGAAGAAGGCCGGAGACATCAAAGGCAAGAGGTGCCTGGACGTCGGCACGGGGACCGGGGAGATAGCGTTCCACGTCGCCCGCGCCGCGGGCGCCGGATCCGCTGTGGTGGGTGTCGACATCACCCCGAAGATGCTGGAGCTCGCGGCCAAGAAGGAGTCCGAGCTCGGCCTTCCGGTGAAGATCGAGTGGAGGGAGGGAGACGCC
>CAVHMZ010000006.1:0-2280 GCA_963637225.1 Segatella hominis | reverse complement strand
TACCTGCTCAGGCACGTCACAGACATACAGAAAGCAGTCTCCGAGATGCACCGCGTGCTCGCCCCCGGGGGGAAGGTCGTCGTCGCGGAGCTGTCCAAGCCGGACAACGGCTTCATCCGCTTCTTCTACAACATCTACATGAAGAGGATCAAGAAGAAGGGCAGGAAGTACGACAAGGGGAAGGCCATAGACGGGAAGCAGCCGGCATACGATTGGCTGACCTCGTCGATCGAAGGGTTCCCCTACGGCGAGGACATGGTGAAGATCTTCCGCAAGGCCGGGTTCGAGGATGCGGCGTACCACGTCAAGTCCTTCGGCGCGGTGAACATCTACGTGGCGACGAGATGAGAGAATACTCTCTGTACCTGTTCGACTTCGACAACACCCTCTTCGACACCAGGAAGGGGATAGAGGCGATACTGAGGTCGGCGCTGCCCATGCTGGGCGTGAAGTACGCGGAGGAGAGGTTCTCGGAGTGCCTGGGGCTGTCGATGGATCAGGTGTACGGCCTCTATTGCTCCGATCCCGGGAAGTACGGGGCGTACAGGGACGAGTTCATGAGGATCGCGAAGTCGGACGCGTACAAGGGGGCGGAGCCCTTCCCGGAGACGGAGGAAGTGCTGAGGTCGCTGAAAGGGCACGGGAAGAGCGTCGGGATCGTGTCGGGGAAGATGAGGTTCAAGATCGAGGACTTGCTAAGGGAGAACGGCATGGCGGACATCCCGGAGGCGATCGTCGGGTTCTACGAGACCGAGGAGCACAAGCCCTCTCCCGCGCCGCTGCTGAAGGGGATGTCGTGCTTCGACGTGGAGAAGAGGGACGTCCTGTATGTGGGGGACAGTCCCAACGATGCCCTGGCCGCGGAAGCGGCGGGGGTGGATTCGGTGATAGTGGCCCGCGGGGCCAGGCCCGGCGGCCTGCCCCCTCGGACCGCTGTCGTCGGATCGCTGAGGGACATCATCCCTTGGTGACCATCGATATCAGCCGGACGGCTTCGGGCACGCCCGCGGATGCCGACTGCGTCAGCAGCTCCATGGCGCGCTTGTCGCCCATCTCTATCTGGCCGGAGAGGCCGAGGGCGGCGAGGTTGTACATCGCGCCTGGCTCGCCCTGGGCGGAGGCCATCTCCAGCCACTCGGCGGCGGAGGCAAGGTCCTTGCGGTTGATGCAGATGGTCCCGAGCATGGACTGGGCGTAGGCGAAGCCCTCGGATGCGGCGGACTCTAGCCATTCCTCGGCCTTGCCGAGGTCCGGCTCGCCGAGGCTGCCGTCCATGTAGATCAGGCCCAGGTTGTACATGGCCTTTACATCGCCTTTGAGGGCGGCGTCCATGAACCATTTCTCTGCTCCCTGATAATCGCCTTTCTCGTAGCATATGCCCCCGTAGCAGAGGCAGGCGTCGGTGTCGCCCTGCTCGGCAGAGCATCCGAAGAGCCTTTCCGCTTCTTCGCGGTCCTGCGGGATGCCTTCTCCGGAGTCGAGCATCATGGCGAGATCGTATTGAGCGTCGGGGTCTCCCGCGTCGGCGGCTTTGCGGAAGAGGGATGCGGCGCCTTCGAGGTCCCGGGGGATGCCGTCGCCGTTGCGCTTCATCGTTGCGAGGACGACCATGGAATCGACGTCTCCGAGGTCCGCCGCTCTCTGATAGAGGTCTGCGGCGGCCTCTTTGTCCATGGGGACGCCCATGCCCGCGGCGTATGCGGATGCGAGGTTCTTCATCCCCCTGAGGCTGCCGAGGTCTGCGGCCCGGTCGAACCATTGCGGGTCGGACAGCAGCACGCCGAGGTTGCACATGGCGGCGGTGTCGCCGCCCTCGGCGGCCTGCCTGAGGTATTTCTCTGCCTGCCCCTTGTCGATCGGGACGCCTTCCCCGACGGTGTGCATGTATCCGAGGGAGGACGCGGCTCCGATGTCGCCCGAATCGGCGGCTTTCCTCAGGAGCTCTGCGGCCTTCGCGGGGTCTTTGTCCGGGCCTTCGCGGAGGATCCTGGCCTGCTCGATGATGTCGGGGATGCTGTCTTCCATGATGGGATGTAAGAAGACGGAATGATAATGATTTCTCATAGACGAGGTTCAGATCGGTTCAAACCAATTGCATTACGATGCATCCTGAGAACCTTAAGTCGTAATTGCCAATTTCAATGATAACCTTCCCATTGCATTCCTTAATCCCTGCTATGACTAACTGCTAACCCTGGTCTTCTCTTTTGTGCACTGAGCATTGACTGAGTGTAGTTCCAACAGGTAAATCGTAGACAAATTCACCACCGTCGTCACATT
>CAVHMZ010000005.1:0-2684 GCA_963637225.1 Segatella hominis | reverse complement strand
TCGACGAGGCCATGAACCAGATCCACGACAGGAGGTACTTCAGGGACATGCCTCCAGGAAAGGTCTCGCTGATAGGGCTGTGCTTCCACAGCAAGCTCGTCAAGGTGAGGACGGAGCCGGCCGTCGCCGGGCAGCGCTGAGCCCTTCAGCGGTCCAGCTCCGCCCTCATCTCCCTGACGAACTCCGCGACATGTTCGGGCGAGTCCCTGCCATACTGAGCGATGATCTTCACGATGGCGGACCCGACTATCGCCCCGTCGGCGAAGTCCGTCATCCTCCTGGCCTGCTCCGGAGTCGATATCCCGAAGCCTATGGCGCACGGTATGTCCGTGGCCCTGCGGACAGAAGCGACCATGTCTTCCAGGTTGGAGCTGAACTCCTTCCTGACCCCGGTGACCCCCATCGACGACACGATGTAGATGAAGCCCTCGGCCTGAGAGGCTATCATCGATATCCTGTCCTCGGACGTGGGGGCGATCATCGATATCAGCTTCACGCCGAATTCGGTGCAGCAGGGCAGAAGGTCCGTCTTCTGCTCGAAAGGCGCATCGGGGACGATGACCGCGCATATCCCCGCCCTCCTGCAGCGCTCCATGAACCTCTCCGGCCCGTAGACGAACACCGGGTTGATGTAGGTCATCACCAGCATGGGGATGTCCAGGTCCTTCCTGATGCGCTCGGCCATATCGAATATGTCGTCGGTGGTCACGCCGTTGGACAATGCGCGGACATCCGCGTTCTGGATGACCGGGCCTTCCGCTATGGGGTCGGAGAACGGTATCCCCAGCTCCACCAGGTCCGCCCCGGCGGAGGCCATGGCCCTGATTGTCTTCTCGGTGGTCTCTATGTCGGGATCGCCGCAGGTGACGAACGGTATGAACGCCCTGCGGGAGAAGACCTTCTCCAGATCCCTGGAATGGTCAGTCATGGATCTCCCTCCCCCTGTACCTGGCGATGGCGGCGACATCCTTGTCCCCGCGCCCTGAGAGGTTGACGACCATGAGGTCGTCCTTGGACATGGTCGGAGCGATCTCCCTCGCGTATGCGATGGCGTGGGAGCTCTCGATGGCGGGGATTATCCCCTCGGTCCTCGAAAGGTACTCGAAAGCGTCCACGGCCTGGTCGTCGGTGATCGCGACGTACTCTGCCCTCTCCATCGCCTTCAGGTGTGCGTGCTCCGGGCCGATGCCGGGATAGTCCAGGCCGGCGGATATGGAGTACACGGGGGCGATCTGCCCGTACCTGTCCTGGCAGAACAGCGATTTCATCCCGTGGAATATCCCCGTGGTGCCCTTGGTCATGGTGGCCGCGTGCATCCCCGTGTCCACCCCCTTCCCGGCCGCCTCGCAGCCGATCATCCTCACTCCCTCGTCGCGGACGAACTCGTGGAAGAGGCCGATGGCGTTGGACCCCCCTCCGACGCAGGCGAGGAGGCAGTCCGGAAGGCGCCCTTCGGCCTCAGCCATCTGCCGCCTCACCTCCCTTCCGATGACGCTCTGGAACTCGCAGACCATCTCGGGGAACGGGGCGGGACCCATTACCGTCCCGATCACGTAGTGCGTGTCGTCCACGCGGTTCGTCCACTCGCGGAGGGTCTCGTTGACGGCATCCTTGAGGACCCCCGTGCCTGTGCTGACCGGATGGACCTTGGCTCCGAGGAGCTCCATCCTGTAGACGTTGAGAGCCTGCCTCTCGACATCGCGCTCGCCCATGAACACCTCGCACTCCAGCCCGAGGTAGGCCGCGAGGGTGGCGGTGGCGACGCCGTGCTGGCCCGCGCCGGTCTCGGCGATGACGCGGGTCTTGCCCATCCTCTTCGCCAGGAGGCACTGGCCGATGACGTTGTTGATCTTGTGGGCGCCGGTGTGGTTCAGGTCCTCCCTCTTGAGGTAGACCTTGGCTCCGCCCAGGTCCTTCGTCATCCTGTCGGCATAATAGAGCATCGACGGCCTTCCGGTGTACCTGCGGTTGAGGCCGTCCACCTCTTTCAGGAAGGTCGGGTCCTTCATGCAGCTATGGTAGGCCCTGTCGAGCTCAAGGACAGCGTTCATGAGGGTCTCGGGGACGTACTGCCCCCCGTATTCGCCGTATATTCCGTCATCTCCGGTCATGCTATCATCCGATGACAATGCCCTGCACTATATCAACATTTTGTTCATTGATGAATAAAAAAATACATTAAACGGGATAGCGACAAGGAGAGCTTGGCCAGAGGGCCGACGATGATGGGCCCGGGATCGATTCCGCAAGGCTTTGCTTCGAGCGTCGGCGAACGCGCCGGGGGGATGCGCACAGGCCTTCGGAACAGCGCGAAATGCCGGAAGCGCGAACGGCCATTCGGTAGGATTAAGAACATAATAGCATATTGCCTATCAGCGTGTTCTTCTTTGACGACGGAAAATGTGTGCGGTTTGGACGGCTATCTTGGTGAGACGGTGCCGGAATCTGAAAGGTCGGATCAGCTGATAGACTTGAGATCGCCTGTCGTCATGGGTCTTCTGAAGAAGCTCTTGGAGGATAAGACCACCAAGAAGAACATAATCTGGGCCACCGACGCATACAAAGACCGCGGGAAGGGCTGTTCCGATACCGACCACATCATGCCCGAGGCGTTCTTCACCGGGAACCCCGTCGGCCTGATGCCGAGGACGGAGAAAGCGTCGGACCTGCAGGCGGAGCGCACA
>CAVHMZ010000004.1:0-11732 GCA_963637225.1 Segatella hominis | reverse complement strand
CACCCCGTCCCTGAACGGGAAGAAGGCATCGGAAGCCATGACGCAGCCCTGTGTGGGCTCGTTGGCCTTCATGGTGGCGATCTTGGCGGAGTCCACGCGGCTCATCTGGCCGGCTCCGATCCCCACGGCGCGCTCTCCCCTGACGTACACCACGGCGTTCGACGTGACGTGCTTGGCGAGCTTCCACGCGAAGAGCAGCGAGTGGATCTCCTCCTCTGTGGGCGCGCGGTTCGTGACCACCTTGAGGTTGGCCGGATCGATGGGGACGTCCTCGTCGGTCTGCACCAGCATCCCGCCCTGGACCTTCTTCATCTTGTACTCCCGGGTCCTGTTGGACGGCCCGATAGGGCACCCGGTCTTCAGGAGGCGGATGTTCTTCTTGACCTCCATGATCTCCACCGCGCCCTCGTCGTAATCGGGGCAGATGACAGCCTCTACGAAGTGCTGGGAGATCTCGGTGGCGGTCTTCACGTCGCAGTTCCTGTTGAGGCATATGACGCATCCGAAAGCGGACAGAGGGTCCACGTTGTAGGCGGTCATGAACGCGTCGTAGATGTTGTCGTCGGACGCCAGCCCGCAGGGGTTGGTGTGCTTCATGACGACAGCGGTGGGCTTCTCGAAGTCCATGCAGATGTCCAGGGCCTTGTCCAGGTCCAGGATGTTGTTGTAAGACAGCTGCTTCCCGTGCTGGAGGTGGATGGACGTAGCCACCGTGGGAGCCGGAGTGAAGGGATCCTTGTAAAAAGCGGCGGCCTGATTGGGGTTCTCCCCGTACCTGAGGTCCTCGACCTTCTCCAGAGGTATGGGGAACGATTCGGGGAACCCGGTGCAGAAGCGCCCGTACATGCGGGACGCTATCATGCTGTCGTAGTTGGCGGTGGCCACGAAGGCCTCTGCCATGAGCTTGCCGTGAAGGGCGTCGGAGACGCACCCCCCGTTCTCCTTCATGTCGGCCAGGACCTCGGCGTACTGAGAGGGCTCGACGACGACCGCCACAGACTTGTAGTTCTTGGCGGCGGCGCGGATCATGCTGGGCCCGCCGATGTCGATGTTCTCGACGATCTCATCGAACGATGCTCCCTCTTTGAGAACGGTCTGCTTGAACGGATAGAGGTTGACGACGACCATGTCGACAGCCTGGATGCCCATGGACGCGATGGCATCCATGTGCGCCTTCACGTCCCTGCGGGCGAGGATCCCCGCGTGTATCTTGGGGTGGAGCGTCTTGACGCGGCCATCCAGCATCTCGGGGAACCCGGTGATATCGGACACCTCGGTCACGGCGATGCCGTTCTCCTTCAGGATCTTGTAAGTTCCGCCGGTGGAGACGATCTCCACGCCCATTGAGGCCAGCTCTTTTGAGAATTCGACGATGCCGGTCTTGTCAGATACGCTGATGATGGCTCTTTTGATCTTTGACAGTTGGTACACCCCCTCGCTGAGAGGCGCATACGCATCGTATGCATCAATCGAATCAGGTTCCGATAGATAAACATGGCTATCAAGCCTGCGGAAAACGGCATCTGCGCTTCGGAATCCGCAATGCCCGGTCGGAGCGGACGGGGGAAAACGACCGCCGGATTGCGATGGGCGAAGCCGCGGATCCTCCGCGGAAGCTCGGGACCCGTTAAGACGTTTCGGAAAAGAGCATATGCCATCGACATCTGAACCCGGCAAGTGCCCGATGGCGACTATATTGGTTTGATATATAACAGGCTCGCAGCCTGCGTCAGCGCGTGCATACTGTGCCAGGGATGCGCTGCCCTTTTAACATCGCCCGCCATATGAGCCACGATGAGGAAGAGGGACCTGGAGATCAGGCTCGAATCGGTGCAGGGGTTCGACGGCCCCGACCCTTCGCTGGAGCAGTACATGACGCCCGCGGCGATCGCGGCGGACATCCTGTACAGGGCGTATTCCGAAGGGGACATAGCGGGCCTGAAGGTCATGGATCTGGGATGCGGCACGGGGATGTTCTCTATCGGCGCCTGGCTCCTGGAGGCAGAGATGGTCGTCGGATACGACGTCTCGGAGAAGGCCCTCGCTGTGGCAGAATCCAACCGCAGGCTTTTCGGAGCCGACGTGTCCTTCTGCAGGAAAGACGTGCGCGAGGTGGACGAAGGCGCGGACACCGTGTTCATGAACCCGCCGTTCGGATGCCAGAGCCGCAGGGCCGACCGCCCGTTCCTGGAAAAGGCCATGGAGTCGTCGGAGTGCGTGTACTCCATCCACATGGCGTCCACGCTGGATTTTGTGGAAGGGTTCTGCCGTGAGCACGGGCGCTCTGTCGCCTGGCATAAAACGTATAAGTACGTAATTCCGCATACGTTCTCATTCCATACCAAGGAGAAGAAGTCCGTTGACGTCGCAGTCGTCAACATAAGGTGATTTTCAATGAGCGAGAAGCTGGTTTTTCCGGGCGACGAGGTCGCGGCAGAAGAGGAGTACATGGGCGGAGAGGGCACGTTCTCCGAGGACGGGACCGTATACGCATCCCAGGTCGGGACCCTCGTGCTGGACGACGAGGAGTGCATCGCCCGCGTCGTGTCCTACAACCCCCCTAACATCCTGAAAGAGGGCGACATCGTCTACGCGATCGTCGCGGACATCAGGAACACCATGGCGACCGCGGACGTCATCGCCAAATCCGGAGTCGACAGGACCCTCGGAGGAGAGACTTACGCCACGATCCATGTGTCCAAGATCTCCCAGAAGTACACCGACGATGTGTCCAAAGAGCTCAGGAAGGGCGATTTCATCAGGGCCAGGGTCACAGGCATCAAGCCGTCCCTGCAGCTCACCACCAAGGACGACAACCTCGGGTGCATCAGGGCGCTCTGCTACCACTGCAAGACCGAGCTCGTCAGGAAAGGCTCCGGGCTGTACTGCCCCGAGTGCAAGGTCAGCACCCCCAGGAAGCTGGCCAGCGACTACGGCGATGTCAAGCTGTGACCTGCGGGCCGGGAGATCCGGCCCTCCGGCCTCTTTCAGAGGCACATCGCCATGTACAATGGCAGGTAGACCACATTCCCTTCTCTCTTCAGGTTCTTCGCGTGGAGGACGTATGCCTGCCCCAGGGACTTGGAGTGCATCTCCATCAGCCTGTCGAGCGATGCATGCAGGCTGCTCCTGTCCCCGGACTTCACTTCCACAGGGCAGATCTTGCGCCCGCGCCTTATCAGGAAGTCCACCTCCTGCCGGTTCCTGCTGCCGTCGGCGTAGAACGAATAGAAGTACAGGTCATGCCCGTTGGCCCTCAGCATCTGGGCGACGAGGTTCTCTGCGAACATCCCCTCGTTGAAATGGAGCTTGTCCGACAGCAATGCAGAGTAGATCTCGTGCTTAGACTCCCGATCGCCATCGATGGCCATGCTCACCAGGAGCCCCGTGTCTCCAATGTAGACCTTCCTAGCGGATCTTTCGAGGTTCATCCTCAGGCCTATGTCCGGCGCGACGGATCTCCGGCAGATGTTGCATATGCAGGCATCATCCAGCCAGCTCATGGGATCTTCGTAGTCTTCCGCCCTGGCGTTCGGGCCCAGGTCTGTTGCCACGAGGACCTTGTCATGCTTCATCAGCTCGGACGGTATCAGATCGAACAGCACACGGGTCCTGCTCTTGCTGACGGACCCCGCCCTTTTCGCCATGTCCTGACGGTAGATGGACAGGATGCTGAGCTTGGCGGACTCGGCCATCGCGAAATCCTGCCTGACAGAATACTCCAGCACCGACTGGGGCATCCCTCCGACCAGCATATACTTCCTGAAAGCGTTGAGGATGGAGCGATGCAGGCCCTCGTCCAGAGGCTCCAGCGCCTTGAAGTGCCTGCGGATGACGTTCGCAGTCGTCATGTCGCCCAGAGCCCAGCAGAACTCCTCGAAGTCCATGGGATGCAACGGCAGGATCTCCTCCTCCGATGGGATCACGATCCCGTCCACGCGGTCGTGGATCGATATGAGGGAGCCGGTCTCGATGTAATCGTACCTGCCGTCTGCGACGAGGAACTTGATCGCCTCTCTGGCGCGCGGGCACTGCTGGACCTCATCGAATATTATGAGGGATTCGCGGTCGTAGAGTTCTACGCGCTCTATGTCCGCGATCTTCTGCAGAAGGAGCGGGATGTCGGACAGGTCGTCGAACATCATCTTGTACTCCTTGCTCTTGGTGCTGAAGTTCACCATGGCATATGACCTGTAGTTGTCCTTTGCGAACTCCTCTACGATGTAGCTCTTGCCAACGCGGCGCGCGCCTTCGATCAGCAATGCTGTGCGGCCATGCCTGTTGAGCTTCCACTCGACCAGCTTATCGTAGATCTTCCGCTTCATGATTGGCGATGATTTCGATTGTATATAAATACTATTTAAAAAATACAAAAATCTTAATGAAGCATCGTCTTAAAGATGCTAAAATCTTAACTGAACGAATCATCTAAAGTACGATTATCTTAACTAACTATGGCCATACATGCTGAGCAGCCGGCAGTATATCATATCGGTGCCAGCCCTCGTCTCAGCGCGAGCGATGCCGGGCGGATCTCTGGCAGAGGCGCCTTGCCTGTCAGCTCTTCCGCGCCGAACAGGGCTATGCCGTTGGATTCCGCATACTCCCGCAGGTCATCGTCGAACCCCGACACGGAGAACAGCGCTATCCTGCGGTTGCGGCCGTCCTTCAGCGCATCCATCCTCTCGATCAGCGTGTTCAGGGCCGAGAACCCCATCCGCTTGCCGGTGAACTTGCATTCCCCGTACAGGACTGCGGTGTCCTGGCCTTCCCTGAGGATGGCGACGACATCTATGTCCGCATCCTCTGTCTCGATATTGCCGTCGGGCCCGCGGACCGCCTTCCCGTCGTCGCCCCTCGATGGCACTGCCCCGCGCCAGGATCCTACGGATATGCATGGATAGCTCCTGCGGACAAGATCCCTGCAGAACGATTCCAGCTCCTTTCCGAGATGGGCGGCTATCATCGGAGATGCGGCATCGTAGAAGCTGCCGCCTTCTGCGAGGGACGAGTACCTCAGCATCGAGAAATAGAACGAGGTCAGCCTGTCCGTCACCGCGTAGCTCTTCGATTTGCGAGGGACTGGGGCGGGTTCCGTCTTCTCGATGGCATGGATCGCCTGCAGCCTCTCCAGGCAGTTGGACAGCCTGTTATCGCCGAGCCCCGTGCGCCCTGCGATCTGCTTGTAGGTGCTGTGTCCGGCAGATATCGAGGACAGCACCGAGAACGCATCGTCGGCCATGCTCCCCAGCTCCTCAGATATATCATAAGGCACATCGACCGCCAGTATGCTGAAGCGCCCCATCAGGTAACGGTCCACAGCTTCCCTGCAGCTGCTGTCTCCGACGAGAGCGTGGTATGCGGGGACTCCGCCGAGAGTGAGGTACATCCTGAGAAGGTCGGCATCGTCTGCGGACGGATGGAACGCCCTGACCTCGGAGATCGGCATCGGGCCCACCTCGATGCGGAAGGCGAACCTCCCGTACAGAGGGCGCTTCTCTCCCAGGACCTCATCGGCCATGAACGATATCGACGACCCGCAGATGACCAGCATGGAATATGTATGCGCGGACATACGGTCGACGAAGCGCTGCATCTCGGTCTTGGCGGCCTCGTCGGTCAGAAGGTATTGGATCTCGTCGAGCACTATGACGGCCTTCTCCTCTTCGCACAGGCCAGCCAGGGCATCGAGGGCTTGACGGAGGCCGTCGGATTCTGAGGGGGTCCCTGCCAGCGATGAAACCGCATCCGACAGGATGTCTGCGTTCGACTTCGAAGAGGATCTGACGAACTGGACCATCAGGGATCTCTTCCCTTGGCAGAACCGCCTCAGCAATGCCGATTTCCCGATTCTGCGGCGCCCGTACACTATGCAGGTCTTGATCCTCTCGCGCTCGAATATGCGCTCGAGCTCCGAAAGCTCCCGTTGGCGGCCGATGAACGACTCCATCGGATGCGGAATGCATCTTCGATATTTTACTTTAACTTACTAAAGTGAATTATTTTACTTTATTTTTACAAAGTAAAATAGACGCATCGATGCGGCAAGCCCGTCACATAATGAAATCCATCAGCAGGAAGTCCCTGATGCCGCAGCAGACAATCCCCTTCTCGGTGACGCCTTCGTAGACTCCGGGATCCATCAGGACCAGGTACTTCGGGAAGCTGTCCTCGATCGCATCGAAAGCGCCGAGCTCCCCTTCCAGCGTGTCCTCGGAGCTGATGGCCTGGCATGCCTGGACGTATATCCTCCGTCCGCCCTTCTCGGCGACGAAATCCACTTCCCTGCCGCCGGCATCGCCTATGTGCACCTGATACCCTCTGCCGGAGAGCTCCGTGAAGATCATGTTCTCCATGTGCCCGGGAGTGTCCTCCGGACGGTATCCGAGCAGCGCATGCTTTATGCCAAGGTCCGCTGCATAGTACTTGTACTTCGATGACAGGATCCTCTTCCCTCTGATGTCGAACGCGTTCGCGCGGACGATCAGATTGGCGGACTCCAGATAGCCGAGGTAGCTGTAGACCGTTTCAGGCGACGCCTTGGTCCCGGCGGATCTCAGCGTGTTGTACAGGTTGTTCGCCGAGACGTACTTGCCAACGGTCGACAGAACGCACCTCAGAAGGTCTCTCAGAAGGGGCCTGTTCTTTATCCCGTACCTGAGCTCGATGTCATTGGCGATCGACACGTCCACCAGATCCCGGACAGTCTGCATGGAAGACTCGATGTCCGCGGCGTTCCGCCAGAGTATCGGGAAGCCCCCGATGCGGACGAACCTCTCGAACACACCCTCCTCTCCTCCGTGCCCGCCGTCGAACGATATGCACTCAGAATAGCACAGAGGGAGCATGAATATGCTGTTGAACCTGCCCCCCAGATGCGTAGCGTATTCCGAGGAGAGGAGGTTCGAGTTGGAGCCTGTGAGGTAGATGTCGCAAGACCCGCGGGCGATGAGGTCGCGGATTGCCAGCTCCCATCCTTGGATGTTCTGGACCTCGTCTATGAATAGCACGTTCTGCCTATCTGGATCCATCCGGCCTTCGACCTCGTCCAGAAGGTGCTCCCACTCGCGGAGATGGCGGTTCTCGGCCAGCTCCATGCTCAGGTAGATGATGCTGCATCCGTCCGGACAGCAGCTGTCCGCGAACAGCTTCATGACGGACGACTTCCCGCAACGGCGGATGCCTGTGATCACCTTGGCATTGCCGTTGCCTTTGAACGGCAATATGCGGTCAGTGTATCTGGGGCGAGGGACAAGGGGCCTGAGAGCATCCATGCGGTCATGAACGCTGAACAACTATAATATCCTGTCTTAATTTCTATCTTAAGATAAAACTGTCATCGGAAACGGTATGTGTTTAATCCTTAGATAGAAACTGAACCCGACCTGCCCTGAGATGCCGACAACCGGTCTCGATCAAATCGTCGCGGCAATTCCCGATCGAAGCGCTCAGTCGGCCATCAGCTCTTCGATCTCCGCAAGGCGCCTGCCGACCTCGGCCCCCAGCTCCGTCATGTAGAGCCTGGTCACCCTCCCGGCGGTGACATGGGATATCAGCCCCGCATCCTCCAGGTCCTTCACCTTGTCCACCATGCCGGCCGCCTTCGACACGGCATGGTACAGCTCCGTCTTGCTGCATCCGTTGTTCCGGTAGACGTACAGGACGGACGATATGGCATTATAGCTCTCCAAGGCTTTGATGTGCGTATGAGGTCTCCTGTAATCCATCTTCCATCCCCTTCCGATGATGCCGGCGCGAGCGCAGGAGGACTTCCTGCCTCTCATGCGGCTATGAACATAGAATCTTAATATACATTACATCGTGAGATATATGTTCCATTCTGCTACGTAAAAGAAAACCGTTCCTAAAGCCCAGTGGCCCCTCATGACCGGACAGACCCTGTGGGCGCTCGTCGGAACCGCTCACGTGTGCGAGATGCTGGACATTCTAAGGAAAGACGGCGAGTGCATGCAGAGCTACATCGGAGAGAAGACCGGCGAGAACGACGACAGGGTCAGCGCGAAGCTGGCGGTGCTGGAGGAGAACGGGCTCGTCTCCCGCAGGTTCGGGAAATCCGGCCTGACGAAGCATTGCGCATGGCATTGGTCCCTCACTCCGAAGGGCGCGGACCTGGCGGAAGCCCTTGAGAGGTGCAGGTGCATCCTCGACGGAGAGACCGATCTGGACGGCCCGGACGAACGTCGGTAAGACCTTCTCGAATAGAACGCAGGGCAAGAGTCGATATCCTCCCTGTCGTATAGCATATCCATGGAGACCCTGTCTATGTACATCATCTGAACGCGGGATATGTACAGGGTGTGGTCGCCTATCGGGATCCTGATGTCGGTGTCCTTGGGGGCCTTGACCTTCGTCGGGACCAGCGCCGGCCCCATGCATGCGGTGCACACGCGGAAATCGCAGCCCATCGACAATATGTGCTGCTTGACGTCCTCGTCGACCCGTATCTCCATGCCACACCGAATAGCACGGTGTTTATTATCCCTGCGGTCGCAGGCATCGGCCATCGTCCAGAAAGGCCCTGACGGCCCCGGGTATGTCGGAGCACTGCATGGCTTCCAGATCCTTGATCGAGGCCGCCCTGCGGTCCAGAATCGCGGCTGCCCCCCTGTCGGTCTCCGACCTTATCAGGCGGCCGATGGACTGCCTGATCTTCCTCGTGGCGGGTATGATCGACACGTAGAGCCTGCCGTCGCCGAACATGCGGTCGTAGTAACGGGTCATGGCCCTCATCTTGGCGGTGGGCTTCGGATACGGGATCCCGATGACGATTGCCAGCTCCAAGCTCTTGTCCGGGAAGTCCAGACCCTCGCTGATCCTCCCTCCGGTGACGCAGAACAGGATGTCCCCCTCGGAGGACCTGAACCTTTCGAACTCCTCCATGAGCTCCCCCTGCGGCATCCCCCTGCGCTCGTAGTGCACCGGCCTGCCCAGGCCCTCCGGGACCCCGTCGGCAACCATCCTGTCCATGAACGCGAAGGACGGGAAGAACACGGCCGTGTTCACCCTGACGGCACGGACGGTGTCCGTAAGGATCTGCCTTATGCGCGAGTAGTTGGACTCCAGGCTCCTGTCCTCGTAGCGCATGGAGACCTCGTCGGAGTACAGCGTGAGCAGGTTCTCCGGGGGGAAGCAGCACGGGAACGTCCGGGGGACCGGCCGCTCCAGCCCCAGCTCCCCGATGTACGCGTCCAGCGGGGCCAGCGTGCCTGACATATGGATGGACGAGTGGCAGGCGTTCAGCGGGCCGGCGGCCCCGGAGGGGTCCATGCAATAGGACTGGAAGCACGGATTGTCCCCGCCTGTCACCAGGTGGATGCGGCTCTCGTCGGAGTCCTCCATCCAAGCCCTGATGAACCTCCCCATGGAGCCGACATAGGAGCGGGGGAGCTTGTTCTCCTCCGCCTTCCGGTCCGAGACGATCTCGCCCAGCTCCTCCAGGCCGGCGCAGATGCGCCTGATGCTCACCGACGTGACGCCCAGGCGGCTCATTAGCTCGTCCTCCAGGAAGTAGGGCGGGAGGAGGCCGTCGTCGTCGATCAGGTACTCGGCCACGGCCGTCGCGAGCGATGCCCTGAGGGCATCCACGACATCCGTGACCGGGAGGCCGTCCTGGGCCTCATGGTTGCCGGCATCCTTGGCCTCCTTCTCGGCCAATGCCATGGCCTCCAGCGAATACTCGTAGGTCATTGTCTCCCTCAGGTAGTCCGGAAGGTTGTGCGCCTCGTCGACTATGACCACCATCCTGTGCAGGGGGGTTCCCGTCCACTCCACGAGCTTCTCCAGGATCGGGGGGACGAACATGAACGGATACGATGCCGCGACGACATCCGCCCGGGGCAGGATCATCTTGGTGAGCTCGAACGGGCACACCCCCGCATCTTCGCAGAGCGCTGCGAACTCCTCCGGGCCGGGATGGGACCTGCGCAGGATCTCGGCCCATGCATCGATGTCCTCGTCCTCCAGCCTGGCGAAGAACCCGCAACTGCATTCCCCGTTCCTCTTGCTCTTGCGGCGGGAGCACAGACGCGATATCTCCTCGGAGGTCCCCGGCTGCAGGTCGGGATCGTCCCTCATGACCGGGCATCCGGAAGCGGACCTGCCCCTCAAAGGAGCACAGAGAGCCCCCAGCGCGGCGCATTCGCGGACGACTTGGGCCTGCTGCGACTTGGTGCGGGTGAGGTAGATCACCTTCATCCCGTTCAAGGATGCGAAAGACAGCGCCCCGGCCAATGAAGAAACGGTCTTGCCGGTGCCGGTCCCCGCTTCGATCACGGGGCACATGGCATCCGACACGGTGCCGGATATGAAACGGACCAGCTCCCTCTGGCCGGGGCGGTATTCGTAAGGGAACCGGTCCATGATAGGTTTACTCTGAGCCGCGGTGCCAGATGTCGTCGGGCAGGTCCGAGTACACGGACTCCTCTTCCGAGACGGCTACAGTCTCTTTCTGCTCCTTGACCATCATCGTGGCGATCTTCTCCCTGCGGAACAGCCAGTAGTGGATCCTCCACTCCCTTCCGTCGTACAGGGTGGTCTCCTCCCTCTCGGTGGTCAGGATGCCTGCGTCCTCCAGCATATAGAACGCATCTCTGTCCTCGGGCTCCAGCACGTTGTCTATGATCCTGTCCGCGTAGCCGAAGAAGTTCAGCACGTGATGCGCCAGGTCGTAGGCCTGCTCGGGAGCCATGTCATAGGAGCTGTCGATGCTGTTCTGGATGGCCAGGGACAGCTCGTCGACGGTGACGATCGGCATCTTCACTCCACCAGGTCGAGGAACTTGATGTCGTCGGTGCCTACTGCGGAGGCGATCTTGGACACCACATCGTCGGAAACGCTCTGGTCCACGGTCAGGAACATGACTGCGCGGCCGCTGTCCCTTCCGACGGCCATCTGGGCGACGTTGATCCCGGCCTCTCCGAGGGCGTTGCCGACAGCTCCGATGACTCCGGGGGCGTCCTCGTAGGTGAGGAACATCATGTCGCCGCATGCGGGGATGTCGAAGGAGAACCCGTCGATGCCGACGATCCTGGGCTGGCCGCCGATGACGGTCCCCCTGATGCTGCGTGTCCTTCCTTCATAGGTGAACTTCAGCTCCAGCACGGAGGCGTAGTCCTTGGCGGTGTCGTTGCTGGTCTCGGCGATCTCGATGCCCTTGGCCTTGGCGACCGGCAGGGCGTTGATCATGTTGGCCGATCCTATGACCCTCTTCAGGTACCCTATGACCGCGGAGATGGTCACGAGCTTGGTCTGCTTCCCGGCCAGGTTGCCGCAGAAGGAGACTTCCAGCTTCCGGAGCGGGTGGTTCCCTATGACCTGCTGGACGATGGCCCCCATCCTCTCGGCCAGTGGCATGAACGGCTCGGTCTCGGCGTCCAGCTTGCCGCGGGGCGCGTTGATGGCGTTGGAGATTATGCCGTCCCTGAGGTACATGATGGCATGCTCGGCGATTTCGATGGCGACCCTCTCCTGGGCCTCCACGGTGGACGCTCCGAGGTGGGGCGTGGTGACCAGGTTGTCCAGCTCCAGTAGCTTGGACTCGCTCTCGTCCAGGGGCTCGTTGCACCATACGTCGAAAGCCGCTCCAGCGATGATCTTCTCCTTGAGGGCGGTGTAGAGGTCCTCCTCGTTGACGATGCCTCCGCGGGCCACGTTGGCCAGCCTCGCGTTGGGCTTCATCATCTTGAACTGCTCCAGGGAGATCATGTTCCTGG
>CAVHMZ010000003.1:796-11987 GCA_963637225.1 Segatella hominis | reverse complement strand
TATGATTAATTAATCAATTTAGGAAACGTTGTAATAGTTGAGATAGAGGCGTCGTCCATCATGAGCATGGACACCTTGACCGTTCCGTCCGAGCCGCTTATCGCAGGTCCGAGCACCTCCGAAGGCAGCTCGACTGAGATGTCCGTGCACTTGACCTCGAGGGACAGGCCCTCCGAGATCAACGCCTTCAGGTCGGCGGCCTTCAAGGTCGCGGCATCGCCTTCCGCCTGCACCTCGGACTTGGTCGCATCGGCTGGAAGCTTCGGAACCGAGGATTGGGGAATCAGCACAGTCCCGCATGCAGAGCAATGCGATCCGGCGGTCAGGCCCTCCGATGCCTTGGTGGCAGGCACGGGCGTGTCCGCCACGGGAGAATGCCCCTTGGCGGGAATAGCCTTCCCATGAGAGAGCACGTCTCCGCATCTGGAGCAGACGGTGTCCGGCGTGGATCCGGGAGAGGCGCATGTGGGATCTTTCCCTCCCGATTGGACGTAATCGTGGCCTTTGGCAGGCATCGTCTGGCTGGGGGTTGTGACCGTCCCGCAGACGGAGCACTTCCATTCGGGAGTGCGCCCGGGACCGGTGCATGTGGGCTCTTCGCCGCCGTACTGTGCCGGCGAATGGCCTTTGGCGGGGATCGTGGTCTTCGCGACGATGTCGGCCTTGCACACGGAGCAGTACGAGCTTGCGGTGTAACCTGCCTCGGTGCAGGTCGCGGCCTTCCCATCGACGTTCACAACGGTGTGTCCCGTTGCAGCGATCTCCTCCCCCGGATCGATGACAGCACCGCATACAGAGCAACATGTGATTTCGGTATGCCCTTTCTGGGTGCAGGTCGGCTCCACTTGCGGCTCCTTGTATTCCTTATGGCGCACCGGACCGGTGAATGTCACCTTTCCATCCGTGTCCATGCAGTCCATTTCCTTCAGAACCTCGACCTCTCCGCCGGAAGTCGCCGCGGCCACGGCCTTTTCCAGGGTTTCGTATCCGATGCCATCAAAAGCCGCCATGGCAGACTTCTGATATTCTCCCGTAGACGGGCTCGGAGTCTCCTCATATTCGGTCCCGTCGCCTTTCCCGTTGGATGCCATCATCAGCGTCCGGACCAATCCGCCCTGATACTCCATCCTTGCCGTACTGGTCTTGCCGCTCCAGTTCAGGTACACTGATTCTACAATCCCGTCGGCCACAGCGATGACTCCGGCACCGTCCGGGCCGGCATCGGCCAACGCGTTTCCGACGCCTCCAGATTGTAGTTCTGCTCTGGCGCCCGGCCCAATCCTGAGGTCTGCGGCATATTTGAGGATGCCTTCGCCGGCTCCCCCTCCTCTGATAGTGGTATCCCCTTGCAACATCAGCGTGCCCCCGGCGCAGGACACGCCTCTGTATTTGCCTTCGGGGTTCACGGAAACATTCGAAAGGATAAGGGCTCCGCCCTTGACATCGATCAGCACATCGCCTATGAAACGATGTGAAGGAGAAAGCTGAAGGCTACGACCATTAATGGTCACATTGCCATCCGATTCCAATGTCTTGGCCAAGGTAATGTCCTTAAACAACGTCACGACAGCATCAATCCCGCCTGAGAATGATATGCTGATGTTCCCCGATGTCTCATCGAGCTTCGAAAATTCACCATGTGGACTGCTTATCCCGCATTCGCGGTCCCATCCACTACCGCTTGAGCGACAGAAGACCAGCTCCGGGACTTCTCCCCCGTCGATCTTGACAGCAGAAAGATGATCCTGCTCGGGCAAGAGCTCGATTCTCTGATTGAACTTCCCGCTTTTCACCGTAAGATCCCCGGACGACTGGACAATCGCCCCTTCTGACGACATGCGGGTGAAGGTTCCGCCATCGATGGTCAGCCTGCAGGTCTTGTCGACCCTGAATATCGAGTTCACCGCGCCCTCACATGTTATCGAGGGGGCTGTGCCGCCGTCACCGTAGACGATAGTCCCGACAGACCTTATCACGGTCCCGCTGCTCGCATTGATATCCCCGCTTCCGACAACCGACAGCTTCACGGCCTTGGACATATCGTCCAGATCTGCCGGAATCGCCCCATCCTTGTCTCCTGCGATCAGGAAACAATCCCCCGGCCCGGAACAAGTCACTTTATAAGAACCGAGATCGAGGGTGTACGCCCCCGGCTTTGCGAACACGAGCTGCGCAGTCGAAGTGATGTCTTTCAACAGCGTCACCCTGGCTTCGTTGTTTGTCTCTCTGACCTGTGCGGCATCGACTGCTCCCTTCAATGTCGGATACTCGGTCGTAGTTCCTCCGATCGTCACCGATGCCTCGTTAGCCGCAGAATCCCCGTCCACGCCGGCTCCGCCCTGCGTGCCGGCCTGAACCGCTGCCAACCCGGCAATCGCCAATGCCGCCGCGAAGGCGACCGCAAAGAAGCATAGCGCCTTCGTCCCTTTCCAACCACATCCCCTGAACATCCTATCCCCCGCTTGTAAAGCGAACAGGGCGACAGCCCTCGGAGGCCGGCGCGCCTTTCCAGAAGGGGGCCTGCGAGCGTCCGAGATCTCCGGGAACAGCAGATGCGGCCATCCTGCCGCCGCACAGCCCGCCGATCGCCTGTCAGCCCATCGCGAATGCACCGCCGTGGCATTTATATCAACATTATGAACATAGGATTGATGTTCAAGGATTAAGATTACTACATCGTTGTAATCTTCATCCATCCAACATCCCGGATGCCCGGCCCCCTGCGCGTATGTTTATACTGCCTGCGGCATCTTCGCGCCGTGACGCAGGACGCTCTGCAGGACAGTCTCTGGGACGACCTCTACAGGTCCAACTCCCGTACTTGGCGCGGGAACGCCCGCGTGCCCCTCCCTATCCAATCCGGGGACGCCCTGGACCTGGGATGCGGGAACGGGAAGACCTCGTCGACCCTGATCGACAACGGGCTCAGAGTCGCCGGCGTCGACTTCTCTTCCGAGGCCGTGGAGATCTGCAGGAAGAGGTTCCAAGGCAGGGCGGAGTTCCTGCAGTGCGACATCACAAGCCTTCCTTTCGGCGACAGCTCGTTCGACTACATCACGGCGGTCCACGTCCTGGAGCATCTGGACTCGGACGGCCTCCGCAAGGCCTCCGGAGAGATCCAAAGGATGCTCCGCCCC
This sequence comes from Segatella hominis, assembly GCA_963637225.1. GTDB lineage: Archaea > Thermoplasmatota > Thermoplasmata > Methanomassiliicoccales > Methanomethylophilaceae > Methanoprimaticola. Next base: position 8,850 of record CAVHMZ010000003.1, on the reverse strand, counting down.
GGAGGGTGTCTGTTCGTCCGCTCCTTCGCGCCGGGCGACCTGCGCGAAGCCGGCCGCAGGGACGGGATAAGATACGTCCACCGCCTTCCGGAGGAGATCGTCCAAGCGTTCCCGGAGATGGAAGCCGTCTCCGCCGAGCTCGTCGAAGACACCACCCGCTTCGGAGCCGTCCGCAGGAGGTCCGAATGCCTGTTCAGGAAGCCGCGGGCCCAGCAACCATTAACTACGCAGCTCCGATAATCACCCATGAACTGCCCCAAATGCGGCACAAGCAACCCTTCGGACGCCCTCTACTGCGAGGAATGCGACTGGAGGCTCGACCAGCCCTATCGGAAGCCGAGGGAGCGCAACCCCCTGGCCTTCTCGATCGCGGCCCTGATCATCGGGATCGTCTCGGTGGCGCTCATCCTGGTGAAGGGCGCCGAGTACGGCTCCATAGTCATCGGAGCGGTCGGCCTGGTCGTCGGAAGCTACTCTGTAAACATCCCCAGATACCTGAACCCCGATAACAAGACGCTCTGCATGGCCCTGGCCGGAGCCGGAGCGTTCCTGAGCATCATCGGGTTCATCGCCGGGCTCGGCGCAGTCGCCGGGGCGCTCCGATGGCAGTCTACAGAGGGAAGTACATCCTCGAGGGGCTTCCCGAGATCTCCCCCGACATGGAGCACAACCTGGACATCGCCTACGAGATTTGCACCTCCTACAGGGAGGGCTTCCCCTGCGAGATGTGCGGGAGATGCTGCCACCAGCCCCATATCGTGGTCCGCCCGGAGGAGATCGACAGGATCGCCACCGCCGCGGACATACCGATATTCGACTTCCTGAAAGGATATCTGGTGCAGACTTCCGACGGGAGGTTCCTGTTCAAGAAGACCGGCCCATGCGCCTTCCTCGGGAAGGACAACAGGTGCGCGATCTGGAAGGACAGGCCCGGGATCTGCGACGACTTCCCCTACGCGGTGTCGATGTTCATGTCCAGGGTGTACCTCGCTCTGACCAACCCCGATGCGGACATCATGGACCTCATATCCTACATGGACGACACGTGGCCCTGCACGGGAGTCATAAAAGGATCCATATCCGGCAAGATCGAGGCCCGCAGGAAGGACGTCATCCTCTCCTGATTCCTTCCGCAAACGCCTTCCCGCCCCTTTCACCGATGGGAGAACAGGAACTCCCTCGCCTTCCCAGCATAGAGCTTCTGGTCGATGTTGTGGCCCTCGCCCTCCACGGGCAGGAGCACCGCGCCCGGGATCGCCTCGCTGACCAGCCTTCCCTGCTCGAACGGAGTCATGATGTCCTCCGTGCCCTGGACCACCATCGTCGGGACCCTTATCTCGGAGAAGCCGTCCCAGGGGTCGAACCCGTCCACCGCGCGTATCTGGTCCAGCAGGCCCTTCGGATCTTCGGAATCCCTTGGCAGCGGGACGCACGCCCCCTTGTCCGAGAACCTCCGGAAGAACCTCTCGGAGAAGCAGAAGGCGTTGACCATCACATAGAAGCCCTCAAGGCCGACGGAGCCCTCGCCGAGCATCCTCGTGAACTCTCCGAGGACGTAGCTGGTCCTCGCCGGGCGGTCCTTATATGTGGAGACGAGCGCCTGGGAGATCAGCCTCTCGGGATAGCGGGACGACATCGAGAGCAGCACCGTGGAGCCCATGGACCATCCGATAGCCCTGAACCTCCTGTACCCGAGACGCTCCATCAGGGCGACGGCGTCGTCCGCCAGGACATCGATGCCGAACCTCCCGGCGTACTCCGTCCTCCCGATGCCGCGGTTGTCCATCGTGATGCACCTGCATCCTTCCATCAGGGGGAGGATCCTCTTCCAGTATCCGCAGGATGCGCCGAAGCCTGACAGAAGGAGCACGGGCTCCCCTTTGCCGTGCGACTCGTACCAGAGGCGGGCCCCGTTGACATCTGCGAACATGCCACGGTGATTCCGCGACAGGGATTTATGGGATTGCATCCCGGACAGATTTTCTATATACCCGCCGCGCCGATTCCGATGCAGGATGACCGAGCCTAAGAAGATCCTGATGGTCGTCATGGACGGCCTCGGGGACCGCCAGTGCCCCGAGCTCAGAGGGATGACCCCGCTGCAGTACATCAGAACGCCCAACCTGGACTGGTTCCTGGAGCACGGGCAGGGCGGGCTGTGCGACCCGATCTCACCGGGAGTGAGGGCCGGCAGCGACACCGCCCACCTCGCGCTGCTGGGGTACGACCCGCGCGAGGTCTACGCCGGCAGGGGGCCCTTCGAGGCGCTGGGCATAGGAATGGACATACAGCCCGGCGATGTGGCGCTGAGATGCAACTTCGCAACGGTCAACTCGGACATGGAAGTCCTCGACCGCAGGGCCGGGAGGATACACGCGCCCGAGACCGCCGAGCTCATCGAGTCCCTCGACGGGATGGATGTGGAAGGAGTGGAGTGCATCGTCCGCGAGAGCACCGAGCACAGGGCCGTGCTGGTTCTGAGGGGAGACGGCCTCAGCGCCGACATAACCGATGCGGACCCCGGCCCGGACACGCACCTCCTGCTCTGCGAAGGCAGGACCGAGGAGGCAGAGTTCACGGCCTTCGTGGTCAACAGGTTCATGGAGGAATGCTACAAGAGGCTCAGGAACCACCCGACCAACCAGAAGAGGAGGGCCGCCGGCCTCCCCCAGGCCAACATACTGATCCCCAGGGGCGCGGGGATGTACCCGCAGATAGAGCCTTTCACGGAGAAGTACGGGGTGTCGGCCACATGCGTCGCCGGGGTCGGGCTCATCAAGGGGATCTGCAAGGCATGCGGCCTCGACGTCTGCCCCCTGCCCGGGATCTGCGACGGGACCATGGGGTCCGATTTCATAACGAAGGCCGAATGCGCGATCGATGCCTTGGAGGAGTACGATTTCGTCCTGATGAACTGCAAGGCAGGGGACATCGCGGGCCACGACGGCGACGCCAAGGCGAAGGCGGACGTGGTCCGCCGCCTGGACGAGATGGCCGGCGTCCTCAGGCACGGGCTTCCGGAGGATGTCGTAACGATCCTGACCTGCGACCATTGCACGCCATGCTCTCTCACCGACCACAGCGGAGACCCTGTGCCTATCGCCATCCACGCCAAGGGCATGATCTGGGACGAGGCCAGGGAGTTCAGCGAGACCGGATGCTCCAGGGGGATGCTCGGGAGGATCAGGGCCAGGGACATAGTCCCGATCTGCATGGACCTTGCCGGGCGCAACGAGAAGTTCGGCTCATGACAGGTACAGGACCAGCTCCGCGTGGACAATCCCGCCGGTGGTGACCTGGAAGTCCATCGCTGCGGACGATGCGGGACGGCCTCCTTCGGATCCGATCATGGCTTCTGCTCCCCCGTAAGACACCTTCAGGAGGAACGGCCTGCCTTTGGAGAACGACTCCAGGCATTTTTCAGCGAATCCCAATGCGCATTCCGTGCCGGACACAAGGTCCAGCGCGACCATGTCCGATATCTTCACCAGCGTGCCGTCCCCGCCCTCCCAGAGATCCGACATCCTGACCTTCGACGACATCACGGATTCCAGCACGTCTCCGGCATCGGCGTCCGAGGAACCGCGATCGGCGGCGGTGTGGACCATCGCTGCCGCGGCCATCATGATTACGACGATGAACACCATCGCGTCCACCATCGCCAGCATCCCTTTGCGGTTCATCTGCATACGGTCACCTCGAAGAACGCCGGGAACGTCCGGCCCTTGTCGTCCGAGACCATGGAGGAGAACGTCACCGACGATGCGTCCCCGTCCATGGAGCCGAAAGTCGCCGGAGGAGGGGCCTCGCAGAATCCGCCGGCGATCGAAACGGCTACGGAGATCCCGCGGTACTTGCCCGAGTCGAGGACCGCGGGAAGATCGTCCAGGTAATCCGGGACGAACTTCCCTTCCGAAACCGTGCCTGTGAACATATCCCCGTCCAGGTCGTCTGCTGGGTCCGATACCGCCGGCTGCACCTGCACTGCCAATCCGAGGTATGCGGACAGCACCACCGTCACTGCCATGAAGGCGATGATCGCCTCCGCGAAGCCCATGTCGCCGCGTCTTCCCATGTCCATGGAAGCGGCTTCGCAGTCATGGTTTAAGAAACAATCGCGGACAGTTCAATGAACTCCGCGGCGGTAGAGCCCGTAGGTGAACCCTCCGCACATCTGCTCGATGCGCTCCTTCTTCTTCTCGTCCGGGGACCTGATGTACTCGCCGACTGCCTTGGCCAGCGCAGGCGGGCGCTTCCTCACGTCTATCCCGATGGAGGACACGCCGGACCTTCCGAGCTCGCCGATGCTGTCCAGGAGGAACAGGTCCACGGAGTTCAGGATGCGGGCGTAGCCCCTCCTGTCCCTGTAGACGGGGAAGGAGCCTTTCTCGTCCTTCAGGATGCCGTTCCCTATCCCCGGATCGCGGGTGTACATGAGCTCGGTCCTGCCGAACGCCATGACCTCGGCCCTGCCGGGGCGGTGTGCGATCAGGTCGGACACCTCGTTCCTTGACAGCTCCACCGAAAGGGTCGCCTGGTAGACATCCGGAAGGGTCCAAGAGTTGCAGCAGTTGAACACGCTGCTGGCGTATATCCTCGGAGAATCCCTGCACAGCCTGAGCTGCCCGGGGCTGTTGACCATCACCGGGCCGTCGAAGGAGCATTCGTCCAGCGGGTCGAGCCTGGGCAGCAGGTCCACCAGCTCCACCTTGGCGGAGACGCACATCTCTTTGGCCTCCTCCAGCCTGTCGCTGTACTCGAAGTAGACCCTCTTCGCGTAAGGGAGCGCGGCTTCCAGGGTCTTGAGGGTGTTGACATAGAACGACGGCTCCGGCCTGCGGTCCGCGTGGGGCAGCCTGGGAAGGGAGATATCGACAGGTTTCCTCTGAGCCATGCCGTCCAGCTTGGGAGTGCTTCCGATGAGGTTCTTGACCTCGTCGATGCGGGGATCGTAGGTCCTGTACAGCTGATACCTCCCGTCGGGGATCTTGAAAGGCACCCGGTACGGGTCTGTCTCGATGACATTGAAGCCGCCGGCCTTCAGGTCTCCCGAGAACAGGGACAGCCCGTCCTTCCTGCCGATGGGCTCCTCGCCGTTCCATTCGAAGGCCCTGTCGCGGACCGTGACCTCGCCGAGGTAGAACCCGCGGTTGTCCGGATGGAGGGGCTGGACGGCCGATCTCACGCCTCCGAGGTACCCGTCGCAGATCCCTCTGTTGAAGACCGTCTTCAATAAAGCGAGGCTCTCCTGATACTCCTGCCCGAAGTCCCTCTTCTCCGCAAGCGAATAGACCTTCGCGGAAAGATACGCATAGGCGGGCGAGCGCGCCCTGCCCTCGATCTTCAGTGATTTCACTCCGATGGACCTCAGCTTCTCCATGTACGGGATGCCGAACAGGTCGGCGTTGCTCAGCAGAAACCCTTCGGAATCGCCCATGGAATACTTCTTCCTGCAGGGCTGGGCGCAGGACCCGCGGTTGCCGCTGCGGCCCCCCATGAAGCTGGACATCAGGCACCCGCCGGACATGCAGTAGCAGAGGGCCCCCTGAATGAACACCTCGGTGTCGATCGGGGATTGCGGGACGATCTCGGACAGCTCGTCCATGGTGAGCTCCCTGGCGAGGACCGCGCGCTCGAACCCGTTCTCGGCGCACCATTCCAGCCCTTCGAGGGAGTGGATCTGCATCTGGGTGGAAGCATGGAGCGGGATGTCTGTCCCCCGTATCGCCCTCAGCAGGCCCAGGTCCTGGATCAGGATGCCGTCCGCGCCTATGTCCTTCAGGAACCTGACGAACGACGCGGCGTCCCGGACCTCGGAGTTCTTCACGGAGGTGTTGACGGTTGCGTAGACCTTGACGCCGCGGTCATGGGCGTATCCCACGGCGCCTTCGAGCTGCCGGTCGGTGAAGTTGACGGCGGATGCGCGCGCTCCGAAGCTCTTCCCGGCCAGATAGACTGCGTCGCAACCTCCCTTGACGGCGGCCGCGAGTCCGTCGGGGTTGCCTGCTGGCGATAGTATTTCCACGGGAGCCTTATCGGGACCTGCCCTTAAATGGATTGGTCGGCGGGCGCAGTGGAAACGCACCTTTCGAAGATGGCCAGCGTTCCGGACGGATCCGAGAGGGATGCGCGATCCGGGCCTGTTTCCGCCGATTCCGCGGCGGAACCTATGGGTTAACGCCGATGACTCGATGTCCCCGGAGAGTTCAGCACGCCTTTATCATCCTTCGCGGCGAGCCCTGTCCATGAACGACATACTGTCTGCGCTCCGCAGGGATGCGGACCGCGAAGAGAGGCCCGAGGCCTTCGTTGAAGGGGATGCGCTCGTCATCCGTTGCAGGGACTGCGAGCTCGCCCCGGTCCCGGGATCGGAGGAATGCATCCGCTGCATGGTGGGCCTGATGTGCGACGAGGGAGGATGCGACAGGATCGTCCTCAGGACCGGGAGGGACATAGAGATCTCCGGCAAAGCCGGAAGGGCCGTGAAGGACGCGGCATCCGTGAAGAGGTGGTCCTACTCCAGAGAGAAGCTCCCGATGTCCTGCAGGGGATGCCCCGTGTCCAGGGACGAGGTGATGGACGCCGCCTGGAGCGCGTTCCCGAAAGGGGCCGCGTCCGAGGGCAGGCGGATGCTGAAAGACGGCCCGCCGGAGAAGGACGGCTGCAGGGAATGCTTCGTCCGCACGTCCGCGGCATTGGACCAGATGGACGAGGGCCTGCGGGCGATCGTCGACAGGATGGCGGGGGGAGCGGTTTGATCTCCTGGAGGATAGGGCCCAGGGCCCCCGGGGGAGGCGGAACGGATGCGGGGGGAGAGGGGCACGGCACGGACATCGACCTTGACGGCTCCCCCTCGCCCGGAGTGTTCAGGAGGACCGCGTCCTTCGATGCCGGCGCCGTCCCGGAGCCGAAGAGCCCCTTCGCGAGGATGCCCAAGGACTTCGCGGCGCTGTTCTCCCGGCTCGCATCGGAGAACGTCAGGACCAAGCCGTCCTACACGGACTGCTGGATGACCAACCCTCCGGAGGGGCTGAAGAAGATCGCCTCCTACATGACCCCCTACGGCAGCGTGCTCGTGGGGATGTCGGACGACGGGGAGACCGAGTACAACCTCACGCCGAGGGAGTACGCCTACCCGGACGGCCTGAACTCAGTGGTCATGGACATCATCGACGAGATCCGCGACGGGTACAGGGCATCCGGCGGCAGGACGGACAGGGACACCGTGATGGGGCTGGCGCGGTCCCTCCTCGCCGACAGGATGGACGAGATAGGGGAGGCCAGCGGGGAAGCCGGGAAGGACGCTGTTTGCAGCGACATCTGCGGGATGGCCTACCGCCACACCCTGGGCGCGGGGATATTCGAGGTGCTGCTCTCGGACCCGCACATCGAAGATGTCTACATCGATGCGCCGTGCTCGGAGAACCGCATCCACGTGACGATGAACGGGATCGAAGGGCTGAACTCCCATATCAGGTGCAGGACCAACCTCATGGCCGAGAACCGGGAGGTGGACAACCTGATCAACATCCTGAAGAGGGACAGCGGGCTCCGCTTCTGCCGCTCCGACCCTGTCCTGGAAACGGATTTCAAAGGGTTCGACGCCAGGGTCACCGTCGTCGGGTACCCGATGAGCCCCAACGGGAACGCGGTGGCCATACGCAAGAGGTCCGTCCGCCCGTGGACGCTGACCAGGCTGATATCCAACGGTACCGTGGACCCGAAGACGGCAGGGCTGCTGTCGTACCTTGTGAACAGCAGGGCGGCGTTCCTGATATGCGGGCCCAGGGGCGCGGGCAAGTCGTCCCTGCTGGGCGCCCTCCTGTTCGAGTTCGCCAGCAACCAGAGGATACTGACGATAGAGGACACCCTGGAGCTCCCGGGGGACCTGATGAGGCGGATGGGCTACAAGGTGCAGACCATACTCGTCGACGAGAGGATGCAGGGCACCCAGCTCTCCCGCTCGGACGAAGCCCTCAGAGTGTCCCTCAGGATGGGAGAGTCGGCGATCGTGCTCGGAGAGGTGAGGGGAGAGGAGGCCAAGACCCTCTACC
>CAVHMZ010000003.1:0-786 GCA_963637225.1 Segatella hominis | reverse complement strand
GTCCCTGAGGATGGGGGAGTCCGCCATAGTACTGGGAGAGGTGAGAGGAGATGAGGCGAAGACCCTCTACCAGAGCATGCGCGCCGGGAGGGCCGGAAGCGCCATCCTCGGGACCATCCACGGCGATTCCGCAGATTCCGTCTACAAGAGGGTGGTCTACGACCTCGGGATAAGCCCAGAGGCGTTCATGGCCACGGACATCATCGTCACGATGGGGACGGTCAGGGACAGGCGCACCGGGAACCTGATAAGGAGAGTGGGGGAGGTGGTCTCCACCGGCGACGAGCCCGGGAAGTTCGTGGACATCACCGGCCCCGACGCGCTGTTCGCCTCTCCGGTAATCGAGAGGATCCTGAAGTCCTCCCAGGGCGGGAAGAGGGAGGCCGCGAAGGAGATCCGCGCCAGGGCCATGATGCGCTCCTACCTGGCCGAGCTGGGGGCGGGCGACGAGAGGTACCTGGGGCCGGAGTGGATCCTCCTGGCCAACGACACGCTGGCCTCCGTGAAGCCGGGGACGTCTGCAGAAGACGTGCTGTCGGAGTTCAAGGGCAGGGTGGGAGCGGAATGACCCGTTCCGCAGACTGGAGGAGGCTGGTGAAGGAGGGCCCCACCGTCGTGGGGATGCTCACCGCGTGCCTGGAGTCAGGAGGGTCGATAGACACCGCGGTCAGGGAGCTGGCGGAGGACGGCCCGAGGGCGTCTGCCGGCGTCTTCTCCGATGCGGTCAGGTCGGTGGATTCCAGGTCGTCCCCCTGCATCTCCGATGCCGTGACCGAGGCGCTGTCG
>CAVHMZ010000002.1:0-9648 GCA_963637225.1 Segatella hominis | reverse complement strand
GAATGAAACACAGCCAAAATAGGGAATGAAACACAGCCAAAATAGGGAATGAAACACAGCCAAAATAGGGAATGAAACACAGCCAAAATAGGGAATGAAACACAGCCAAAATAGGGAATGAAACACAGCCAAAATAGGGAATGAAACACAGCCAAAATAGGGAATGAAACACAGCCAAAATAGGGAATGAAACACAGCCAAAATAGGGAATGAAACGTATTTGTTTATATCATCGATTCATATTCTGGAACATGGTCTACCTATCGCGCCTCATAGACTCTGAATTGCAGGATGATCTGGAGATCTTTGGAGCTATTGTGATCGAGGGGCCAAAATGGGTTGGTAAAACAACAACGGCATCTCAAGTATCCAAGAGCATTGCCCGTATGTACGAATCCACCGAAGGGAAGGATAATACGGTCTTGGCAAGACTCAAGCCCTCTCTGATTCTAGAGGGAGAGGTTCCGCGCCTGATCGACGAGTGGCAAGAGGTGCCGGAGCTTTGGGATGCTGTACGTGTGGCGGTGGACGATCGTCAGGCGCCCGGACAATTCATTTTGACAGGATCCGTAGCAGTGGATCGGGCGCGCATCAAACATTCTGGTGCAGGCCGCATATATCGGCTCAGGATGGGAACTATGAGCCTGTTCGAATCCGGTGATTCTTCTGGAGTGGTTTCCATCAAAGAATTGTTCAGCGGAACTCAGATTGATGGTTTCGTATCTGAGAAGTCAATCGAAGACATGGCCAGGTTGATTGTTCGTGGGGGGTGGCCAGGGGCAATCGGCAAAAGCGATAATGCTGCGATGAAGATTGTGGGTGGGTACTGCGATGCCATCGTGGATTCTGAAATATCCATTGGATCAAGGCGTTTCCGTGATAGAAGCAAGGTCCACGCAGTAATGAGGTCGCTATCAAGATTCGTTGCGGCACCATTGTCAAAGGCCAGTATCATCCAGGATGTTTCATCACAGTGCGATATATCAGAAAAGACCCTTGAAGCGTATCTCGAGGCTTTGAGAAACCTGTACGTTCTGGAAACTCTGGAGGCGTGGAGCCCGAATCTCCGCTCGAAGACGGCTATACGGGTGGCCGACACAGTTCATTTCTGTGATCCAGCGATAGCGGCTCACTTCATGTCTGCTTCCCCCGCGGACCTGTTGAGGGACGTGAACACGTTCGGGCTTCTTTTCGAGTCTTTGGTTATCCGCGATCTTCGCGCGTACATCCAGTTCCTGGACGGGGACCTGTTCCATTATCGCGACAAGAACGGCCTGGAAGCCGATGCCGTTATCCATCTGCACAACGGCAGATGGGCCGCGATAGAGGTGAAGCTCGGAGACAGCTGGATCGACGATGCGGCGGCGAACCTCCTCAAGCTCAAAGGGAAAGTGAACACCGATGCCATGGGGGAGCCCGCGTTCCTCGCAGTCGTCACAGCGACCAGGTATGCCTACACCCGTCCGGACGGGGTCCACGTGATCCCGATCACGCTGCTGGGGCCCTGAAACGGGCCGGATCGCGCCCCGGATTCGTCGTACCTTTTATTAGTCGGAGGCAATCACCCGATATCACCAAGGGGGTTAGGGATGGTCTCTGGAGCGGACGCTGCATCGAACGGGAATATCATCGGCGGCAGCCTGTCCGATGCCATCCGCGCCGGGCTCTCATGCAGGCTCCCCCGTTATCAATTGAAGAAGGCCTGCATCTTCGGCTGCGACCCTGTCTCCCTGGCGGGCGAGATCTTCAGCGACCTGGCCGATTGCTGCTCCCCTTCTCCCGTTCCGTTCATCTCAGACCTCCGCGTCCCCGGATGGCTGGACCGCGACACCGTCGCCGTCGTCATCGGAGAGACCTGCGCAAAGGCGATGGCGGAAGAGCTCGAACGCCGCGGATGCATCATGATAGCGTTCGTCCAATCGGACATCGGCATCTACGGGGCGGCGACAGTCCGGATCCCCGGCGGGCTCGGGTTCGCCGGCTCGATCGGGTTCGTCCTGGGCGCGGTCTCCGGCCTGATATCTTCGCTGGGCATCTTCGATGCCGCGAAGATCCTGGCAGACGACCTCGGTCTCATCAGCAGCTACGAATCGTCCTGCGGGGACATCATCCCCCTGGATCCCTCGAGGCTCCACGCTTTCTACAGCACCTCCGACATTCACGCCGCGGCCAGGATCTGCAGGGCCGCGCTCGCCGTGTGCGCCGGAAAGGTCGCGTCCTGCGGGGAGCTCCCCGAGTTCGACCACAACGAGCTGGTCGGGTGGTCCGACCCAAACGGTCACGCCCCGGAGCTGGAGATGATAGTCGTCCGCGGCCGCAACGGGGAGGGCATCGTCACCGACATCGTGGATTCCATGCTGGAGGTCCTTTCCGAGAACGGGCGCGACGTGAAGGTCTACGGCGTCCCCGGAGAAGACGCGGCCGCCAAGGACTGCTGCGCCCTGCTCCTGGGAACGGCGCTGGCCGGGAGGGCCGGGGAATGACCGATCCCATACCGACCCACCTCCAGCTGTGCCATTTCGTGGACGACCTCGAGAAGTCGCTCTCGGAGAAGGTCGACCTGGACATCGACTGCGACGGGATCATCCTCTGCGGAGTCGGAGGCTCCGCGGTGAGCGGAGATTTCGCGGCAGACTGCTGCTATATGGAGAGCAAGGTCCCGATCCGCCTGATAAAGTACCCCGACCTGCCCGAGTGGGCCGGCCCCAGCACCCTTGCCGTGGTGTCCAGCTACTCCGGCAACACCGCCGAGACCCTGGAGATGTACCGCCAGGCCAAGGCCCGCGGGTGCAGGACCGTCGTGATAACATCCGGAGGAATCCTCATGGACGAGGCCAAGGAGCACGGGGACGACATGATGCCACTGCCGGCCGGGATGCACCCGAGGCACGCCATCGGGTACATGATCGGTTACACCTTGGCGGTCATCAGATGCGCCGGAGGGTCCGACCTTTCCGGCAGGATAAGGGAGTTCATCCCGGCGCTGAGGGAGTACCGCGATTCGGTGTCCTCCGAGAACGGCCGGGCGATGGCCATCGCCAAGGCCCTCATGGGCACCGTCCCCGTGATATGCTCGGACAGCTACATGCGCTCGGTCGCTTTCAGATGGAAGACGCAGGTCAACGAGAACTCCAAGTTCGTGGCGTTCTGCGAGTCCGAGCCGGAGTTCGGCCGCTGCTGCGCAGGCGCATGGGCGAAGGATCGCCGCGAGGGATGCACCGTGATCGTGCTCCGCGGAGATGTCCCGGACCCGGGCGTCCTGGACTCGGATGTCGATCTGATGCGCGACAGCCAGAGCGTCATGGTCGTCCGCATCGACGGCAAGACTCCTCTGGAGAACATGTTCCGCGCCATCATCCTGGGAGATTACGTTTCCGTCTTCATGGCGGAGATCCGCGGGATAGACGCCGCCGAAGTGAAGCCCGTGATGCAGATGAAGGCCAAGCTCCGCGAGCTCGGGTACTGATCACAGCTTTCCGAGGGCTTTCTCGAACTCTTCCGCGAAGGCATCCGCGCGCCTCTCGGCGGCTTCCGGATCCTTGGATTCGGAATATATCCTGTACTTGGGCTCGGTTCCGGACGGGCGCAGGATCACCCATCCGTCATCGTAGTCGATCCTCAGGCCGTCCGTCCTGTTCACCTTCTCTCCCGAGTGCATCTCTGCGATCGCTTCTGTGACCGCCTGCTTCTTATCGTCCGGGCAGGGCACGCCCCTCTTGATCGTGGCGTACTTCGGAAGCTCGGCGACCAGCTCGGACAGCTTCCTCTTCTCCTGCGCCAGGAGCTCGAGCATCCTGGCCAGGCCCATGGCCCCGTCGCGGCAGTACTGGTGGTCGGCGAAGATCAGGCCGCCGTTCTCCTCTCCGCCGAAGATCCCTCCCTCGGACATCATGGCCCGGGCGACTATGGGGGAGCCCACCGCGGTGTAGACGATCTCCCCCCTGTTGGATTCCGCCACCTCCTTGACGAGGGACGACGTGGCCACGGTGATCATCACCTTCCCTCCTTTGCCCTGTCTGAGCATATGGCCTGCCAGGAGGGCAAGGGATACGTCTCCGCTCACGTACTTCCCTCCGTCGGCTATGAAAACGCACCTGTCCGCGTCGCCGTCGTGGGCGGCGCCGAGATCGGCGCCGGTCGCGGCCACCAGCCTCTTCAGGTCTGCCAGGTGGTCTTCGGTGGGCTCGCTGGGGTGCCCCGGGAACTCCCCTTGGGGGTTGCCGTTGATCGTGATGGCCCTGACTCCGAGCTTCTTCAGCAGGAGGGGCGCGGCTTCCGCCGACGCGCCGTTGGCGCAGTCGATGCAAACGGTCAGTTTAGCGGAGCGGATGGCGTCCGCGTCCACTTTGGATATTATAGATGATACATACTGCTCGACGGCGTCCGACACGTCTGTCGCGGATCCGACATCCTGCCATCCGACAGCCTCTGCGCCTCTGATGTAGGCGGCCTCGATGGCATCTTCCTCTGCTTTGGAGCATTCGGTGCCGTCGCCGGAGATGCATTTGATCCCGTTGAACTCGGGCGGGTTGTGAGAAGCGGTGATCATCACGCCTCCCAGGACATCCGGATGAGTCTTGATATACAGCTGCAGCGCGGGCGTCGGGACCATGCCGAGGTCCAGGACGTCCGCTCCCGCGGACATCAGCCCTGCGCGCAGCGCGTCCTTGAGCATCGGCGACGTCACGCGGGTGTCCGAGGCGACGGCTATCTTCTTTCCGAGGACGCCCGCCGCGGCGCGCCCCATCCCTACAGCCAGCTCGCAGCCGAGGTATCCGTTCGCGATCCCGCGCACTCCGTTGGTGCCGAACATGCTCATGACGTGCCTCACCGGATACGTTGTTTTTAACCTTTCATGCAGGTTTTTATAATGGTCGCTCTTAGCACTCTTGACCTCGAACGAGGGCCGCGCTCCCCGACGGGCCGGAGGAATGGAAGATGACAGGGACATGCACCATCGTGATACCCACCTACAACGAAGAGAAGAACGTCGCCAACATAGCGAAGGCGATCAGGGCGGCGTATCCGGACTACAGGATCCTGTTCATGGACGACAACTCCACCGACAGGACCAGGGAGGAGGCCGAGGCGCTGAACGACCCTCTCCTCACCTTCTACGTCCGCGACCCCGCCAAGAAGGGCCTGGGGGCTTCCGTCCTGGAAGGCTTCGCCATGGCCGAGACGGACTACGCGATGTGCATGGACTGCGACTTCCAGCATCCCGTCTCCGCGCTGGGCGGGATCGTCGCCCAGATGGACGCCGGCGCGGACCTGTGCGTGGGGTGCAGGACCAGCAGGATGTCCATGGGCTTCAAGAGGGCCGCCGGCTCCGAGCTCGTGGAGCTGTACTGCAAGATATTCTTCAAGGTCCACGGCAAGCAGACCACCAAGGACATGATGAGCGGATTGTTCGCCATACGCTGCGACGTCTTCAGGCAGGAGATCCTGGACAACTGGGACAGCCTGGAGCTCCGCGGATGGAAGGTGCTGATGGACCTGCTGAAGTACAGCGACAGGAGGCTGGACATCCGCTATTGCAAGTACGATTTCGGCGTCAGGGCCGAGGGCGAGTCGCATCTCAACCCCAAGGTGCCCATCATGACGTTCCACCAGCTCTGGGGGTTCGGGAAGTTCACGGCGAAGGCCATCGCCAAGATGTACCATGTGGACTACTACGAGATGTACCCTGCAGAGAAGAAGCGGTCCTGAACCGCGTTCCGGCCGATATGTTCGATTACGGCAAGGTCGACGAGGCTGTCGCCAGGATCGTCAAGGCGACGGATCCCCGCATCGTCGTGATCTTCGGCTCTGCCGCCCGTCGCGAGGCGGCGGACGACAGCGACATCGACGTGCTGGTGGTGTTCGACCGCGTCGAGGACCGCACCAAGGCTTACGCAGAAGTGGCGAGGCAGTTCCTGGGCCTCGGCGTCCCGTTCGACATCATCGTGATGGACTACGACGGCTTCCTCCGCTACAAGGACAACGAGCTCTCGTTCACCCACGAGATCATGTCCACAGGCAAGGTGGCCTATTCCAGAAACGGCCTGCGAGGGGATTCTGCACGATCCTTTTACGAATCGTATGCCGGGGACAGGCGAGCATCGTAGGTTATATATGAGAATACTAATCGGTTGCCTATGGCAGCCGATAAAATATGCTCTTCCTGCGGAAAGAGGCTGGTTGGCAAAGCAAATACCTTCTTCAAGTGCCCCCGCTGCGGCGAGTACGAGATCGGAAGGTGCTCCAACTGCCGCGACCAGGGCGTCTCCTACGAGTGCAAGAAATGCGGATTCATCGGACCGTGAGGAATCCAGATGGGACAGATTGCAGCAGCTTACGACCTGATGCCCGAGAGCACCGAGGTCGACCTGGACAATGTGATCAGCCAGCTCTCCGGAGTGCTCCCTGCGGGAGTCAAGCTCCTGGAAACCAAGATCCTCCCCGTCGCCTTCGGGCTCATGAAGGTCAACGCCGGGTTCCTGATCGACGACACCGACGAGGAAGTCGGGTCCAAGCTCGAGCAGGCACTCCACTCCATCGCCGGCATCGAGAACGTCGAGTGCGTCTCGAACACCGTCGTCTGAGGAGAAACCGTGGGGGCGACCCCACATTTCCTTTTTTGCTATGGTGCTCCCATGAGGTTCGATGCAGATTGCGCCCCGTGCCTCATGAGGAGGGTTTTGTTCCAATCGCGCCTTGCGGGCAGCGGCCTCGAGTTCGATGCCGTGAAGGAAGCGGCCGCTGTGCTCTCGGAGATGATGGATCCCGGGCGCAGGTCGGTGGAGATCGCCACCGAGGTCCACAGGAGGGCCTATGCCGCGATTGGGGCCGAGGACCCCTACAGGGAGATCAAGGTCCGGGCCGACGAGGTGGCCGAGCCGTTCATTGAGAGGCTGGACGATGTCGTCCAGAATTCCGACGACCCTCTCAGGGCGGCCGTGATGGCCGCTGTCGTCGGCAACATAATGGACTTCGGAGCCGGGTCGGCCATAAGCGACCCGGACGAGTTCCTGGCCGTCTTCGACGGCATGATGGCCCAGGGGCTGGGCCATGACGACACGGACCTCATGAGGGGGATCCTGGAGAAGACGTCGACTGTGGTGTACATGTTCGACAACTGCGGAGAGTCCCAATTGGACAAGGTCCTGATAAGGCAGCTCCGCAGGATGGGGAAGAGGGTCGTCGGAGTGGCCCGCGGAGCCCCCATCCTGAACGACGTGACTTTGGAGGACGCTGTAAGGATCGGGCTGGACAGGGAGCTGGACAGGCTCCTGACCACAGGAAAGTTCTATGTCGGGATCGACTGGGGAGATGTCCCGGAGGACTTGGCGGAGGAGATCTCCTGTTGTGGCCTGATCATCGCAAAGGGGATGGCCAACCTGGAGGCCTCGTCTGACATGGATCCGCCGGCTCCCATGGCGCACATCCTCAGGACCAAGTGCGTCCCGGTGGCCAGGGCTCTCGGAGTCGGGACTGATTTGAACATTTTGAAGATAAGGATGCCCGGAGGGATATGATGGCGGTGAAGCAGGCAGTGATAATGGTCGGCGGGAAAGGGACGAGGCTCCTGCCTCTGACGGAGACCCGTCCGAAGCCGGTGCTGCCTGTCGCCGACAGGCCCTGCATATGGTATCTCTTGAGGTCTATGGCGAGAGCGGGGATCGAGGAGGTCATACTCGCCTGCGGGTACAAGCCCGGCATGATGGAGGTCCTGGGGGACGGGAGCGACCTCGGCCTGCATATCGAATATTCCTATGAGGACGAGCCCAGGGGGACCGGAGGAGCGATAAAGCTCGTGGAGGACAGGCTGGACGATACTTTTGTTGCGGCCAACGGGGATGTGTTCGCGGACCTGGACGTGGCGGGGGAGATCGCCGCGCACATCAGGACTGGGGCGGAGATCACAGACCTGCTGATTCCTGTGGACAATCCCTGCGACTACGGCATCGCCTGCATCGACGGCGACCTGAGGATCACGGCGTTCAAGGACAAGCCCAAGCCGGAAGAGGTGTTCTCCAACCTGATCAATGCCGGGGTCTATGTGGTCCAGAGGTCGGCGATAGAGCTGGTGCCGAAGGACACGTTCTTCGATTTCTCGATGGACCTGATCCCCAAGGTGATCGCCGAGGGCAGGAGGGTCCAGGGGCACAGGCTGGACGGCCTGTGGATGGACGTCGGGAGGCCCCACGACCTGCTGAGGGCCAATCTGTCCATCGCGGAGCTGGAGCACGGGTCGAAAGGGCCCGGCTTGGCATCCGGATGCAAGCGCGAAGGCGTGACCTATGTCGGTCTGGGCTCAGAGGTGTCTGACTCGACTATCGATTCGTCTGCCGTATCCGGCGGATGCATTGTCAGGTCATCGTCTGTCGTCAACTCGCTGGTCATGCCCGGATGCAGGGTCGAGGGCGCCGTTCTGACCAATGCTATCCTCGGAGAGGGATGCTCGGTGGGCAAGGGCGCGACAATCACTAATGAGGTTCTCCGTGACGGGACTGTCGTTCCGGAGGGAACGGTCATTACAGGCAATCGCGTGGTCTGAGCTTTCCTTCAGACCCTTTCTGGTAAAGGCCGATGAGGTAGGGAATCTCGAGGGCCATGTTGTATGCCTCCTCGGCGTCTTCGGGCGTGAATATGGTAGCACCCTCTATCGGGTAGCGTGCTCTTGCTTCGTATTGGCCGAGTGTTTTGCAGTAGTCGCGGGCTTTCTCGATATCTTCGGTCGATTCGAACTCTTCGAGAAGGTATAGAAGATTGTGGCTCCTCTCGACAGGCATATCGAGTTCAAGCCTCCGTGCCTTGATCATCTTTTCCGCATATTGCTGAGCGTGAAAGCATGCGATATTAGCTGATCTGAAGTCGAAGTATCTGAGATCCTCAAGAGCGTTCAGATCCTCATTAGCCATCTTGATGAAATCTATGGAGGACTCATTGAGCATAGACAACCTCGCCGGTGGATACAATCTCATGAGTGAACGATTGTTTGTTCTTCCTATAATGGTCGAAATCATCGTAGTTCATGATGATGAGGTCGAATGGCAGTTTTAAGCCGACGAAGAGGCCTGATAGGTCGTAATACATCTTCTTCTGATCCACCACTCCGTCGAAAACAACTAAGATGTCAAGATCGCTGTCATCTCTCGCTTCCCGGCGAGCAACCGACCCAAAGATTATGATCATCTTGGGATTCGCCTGGCGGATAATCCGCTCGACTACGATGTTGACCTTCGAGTAATCGAACATGACGTTTGTAATATGGGATTCATTTAATAATAGTCTTGTCGGCTTGATTGTGAACGGGCTCTCGATCCTTGCTTCTTGCCGCGGGGCGAGTTTATAAGAATTTGCTTTTCACCGGATTTATTTCGACAGATAGTCTATGTCGGGTTGTTGTTAGCACTACAATGATTTGATTATTTCAGGTTCATTATTCTGTGAGAAACAGCGTCAATCTGTGTGTTTTCCAACTTATATGTCCCGAATCGGTTTGAAAAACTCTTGTCGGAGATGTTTATGTAGTGGTATATGAATTCGCGCGAGGGTGTGAGAGATTGCCTTGGATCAGGGTGCAGGGACTGAAAACGGATGATAACGGCCGCATCACCGCAGGCACTGCGACCATAGTCGACACGGAGTACAAGCAGGGCGGAA
>CAVHMZ010000001.1:0-2828 GCA_963637225.1 Segatella hominis | reverse complement strand
GCCTCAGGTTCGCCGTCGTGACAGGCGTGATGAGGATATCCAAAGAGAGCATCTTTTCGGGGTTCAACAATCCTGATGTCTACGATGTATTCTCTAAAGAATATGACGAGATGTTCGGCTTCACCCAGGCCGAGGTGGAGAAGCTCCTCATCGACAACGGCCATGGAGACAAGATTGGAGAGGCACAGGAATGGTATGACGGATATCGGTTCGGGAACGCGGATGTGTACAACCCTTGGTCGATTCTCAAATACGTAGGCAGGAGATTCGAAGCAGATTCTTATTGGGCAGGCACCAGCGGGAACTCGATAATCCGTGACCTGCTCCACAGGAGCGATACAGACACTTGGAAGAATCTTAAAGCGCTATGCTTGGGCGATACGATACCGATGGGCATACGCAAGGAGATCGTGTACAGCGACCTAGACGAGTCGAGGGATTCCATCTATTCGGTCATGGTGGCAACAGGATATCTCAAAGCGGTCCAGAACGGGTGCGATTATGATTTATCGATACCGAACAAGGAGATGTTCAGAGCTTTCGCCGACACGATTCTTTCGGAGTTCGGCCTCGGAGTCAACCCAACTGTCCTCTCTTTTATCGATGCAGTGGAGTCCGGCGATGTCGAGAAGATGACGTCTACCTTGGGAAATCTGATGGATTCGCTCAGCAACCGCATACTCTATGATGAGCGCTCATATCAGACGTTCATAGCGGGGCTGATGGCCAATGCCCACAAAAGGTTCGAGATAACCGCCGATTACGAAGCGGGCAAGGGCTATTACGACATCCGCATGAAGAGGCTGTACGGTTCCGGCCCCAATGCCGTGATCGAGATAAAGCGCCGCACGAAGCGGAACGTCTTCGCCAGCATGGACAAGCTGGCCAGGATGGCGCTCAACCAGATCCACGAGAAGAAGTACTATCGCGGCCTGGAGGGCGAAACGATCCTCTACGGCATAGCCTTCGATCAGAAAGAGCCCACCATACTCATGGAGACCTACTCTCCGGACTCCTGAGCTCAGATCGCACCGGGGAACGGGGCAGGCGCAGCTCGAAAAGAATGAAAGCGCCGGAGGATTCCTCCTCCGGCGTTCTGCCCTCACTCGAGGTACTTGTTCCTCAGGTTCCTGAGGTCCCTCAGCAGCACCCTCTGCTCCGCGGAGGCGATGATCCTCTTGGTCTTCGCAAAGGTGTCGGGGTTCAGGGAGATGCAGTCGATCCCCTGCTCCACCAGGAACTCGGTGAACTCCGGGTACACGGAAGGCCCCTGCCCGCAGATGCTCACGTGCTTCCCGTGCTCGTGGGCGACCTTGATCAGCTGGGCGATGGCCCTCTTCACGCCCTCGTTCCTCTCGTCGAAGTATCCCATGTGGCCCAGGATGTCGGAGTCCCTGTCGCTTCCCATGACCAGCTGCGTCAGGTCGTTGGACCCGATGGAGAACCAGTCGCAGTGCTCGCAGAACTTGTCCGCCATGAACACGTTGACCGGGACCTCGGCCATCAGGTAGAGCTTGAAGTCCCTGCCCCTCCTGAGGCCCACGGACTTCATCATCTCTGTGATGTCCTCCACTTCCTCCACGGTCCTGACGAACGGGAGCATCATGTTGAGGTTCCTGAGCCCCATCTCGTCCCTGACCTTCTTGATGGCCTTCAGCTCGCACATGAACGCCTTGCGGTAGCTGGCGGACACGTACCTGGAGCATCCCCTCCATCCGATCATGGGGTTGTCCTCGTTGGGCTCGTAGTCGGCGCCGCCCTTCATGTCGCGGTACTCGTTGGTCTTGAAGTCGGAGGTCCTAAGGGTGATGGGCCTGGGGTAGAACGCCCTGCAGACCTTAGCTATCCCTTCGGCGAGCTTGTCGATCAGCTCTTCCTCCCTGCCCTCTTCGATGACGGCGCAGGGGTGCTCTCCGATGTAGTTGGTGAAAAGGAACTCGGACCTCATCAGCCCGACCCCGTCGCACTGGAGCTTGGCGACCTCCTCTGCCTTGGCGGGCATGGACATGTTGACCATGACCTTGGTCCCGGTGACCGGGACGTACTCGGAGCAGACGACAGAGGATGCCGCGGCGGCCGCCTGCTCCCCCTGGCCGGACTTCTTCAGGATGCCCTTGTAGACAGTCCCCGTCGTCCCGTCCACGGTGACGTCCATGCCGTCCCTCATGATCTCGGTGGCGTTGCCGGTCCCGACTACGCACGGGGTCCCCAGCTCCCTGGAGATGATGGCGGCGTGGCAGGTCATCCCGCCTTCGTCCGTGACGATGGCGGCGGCCCTGCTCATGGCGGGCACCATGTCGGGCATGGTCATCTGGGTGACGAGGATGTCCCCCTCCTTGATGGCCTCCAGGCTCATGCTGGTGTCGTAGATCACCACCTTCCCGGTCGCCAGCCCGGGGCTCGCCCCCAGCCCGCTGGCGATTATGTCCTCGCTGGATGCCGCGGCCCCCACGGACTCGTTGGTGGCTGAGTTCCCGGTGGCGGTGATGGGCCTGGCCTGGACGATGTACGCCTTGTCGTCCTCGATGCACCACTCCATGTCCATGGGCTTCTCGTAGTGGATCTCGATCTGCCTCCCGATCTCGGCGATCTCCTGGACCTTGCTGTCGGCGATCTTCTGCGCCTTCACCATCGCCTTGGGCATGTTCTCCTTCTCGACCCCGCCGTTCTTGCCGCGGATGTACTTCCAGGTCTGGGTGGAGATCCTCCTCTTGATGATCTCCATCTTCTGCTTGTCGACCACGTATGTGTCAGGGGTGACCTCGCCTCCGACGATCGCCTCGCCCAGCCCGTAGCCTCCCTCGATGACGATCTGCTTGGCCCCGCTG